>NZ_PNDT01000181.1:0-435 GCF_005886375.1 Pseudoalteromonas sp. S1727 | reverse complement strand
CATAATCAGCATTCGCGGCAACAGACTTTGACACGTTAGATGTTGATGGCAATGGCGCAATCAGCCAAAGCGAAGCGTCAGTTGATGCAGACCTTATGAGCCAATTTGCAGAGCTTGATACTGACCAAAACGGTGAGTTATCAAAAGAAGAGTTTTCTAAAGCTTAAAAACAAATGCTGAGATTATCCTGAGTTGCCAAAGACAACCTAAGTGGGAAAGGACCCCATGATAAAGGATAACAAGGAAGACTTTCACTGCATTTTAAATTCGGTATTGAACAAATTTTTTGATAGTACATTGAAGGAATATTAATTATGAACACATTAAATAAAACACTAGCACTTATTGCTCTAGCATCTTCATCAGCAGCATTCGCAGCAACAGACAGATCGGAAGAAAAAAAATCTGAACACCAGTCAAGAGATACCATCTCGT
>NZ_PNDT01000180.1:0-418 GCF_005886375.1 Pseudoalteromonas sp. S1727 | reverse complement strand
CCCTATCTGCCGTGGGCGTTTGAGAATTGAGAGGGGTTGCTCCTAGTACGTGAGGAGCGGAGTGAAGTAACCGCTGGTGTTCGGGTTGTCATGCCAATGGCATTGCCCGGTAGCTACGTTCGGAACTGATAAGCGCTGAAAGCATCTAAGCGCGAAGCAGGCCTCGAGATGAGTTCTCACTAGACTTTTAAAGTCTCTGAAGGGCCGTTGAAGACTACAACGTTGATAGGCAAGATGTGGAAGCATGGTGACATGTTAAGCTAACTTGTACTAATTACCCGTGAGGCTTAACCATACAACGCCAAACGCGTTTTATCATTTACGTCCATGTAAATGACTAAAGCCGCACAAGTGCGTTAAAATCTGTTCCAGACAGATTTTTATGTGACTGTTTAAGCGCAGAAGTTAAGATTGTAGG
>NZ_PNDT01000018.1:0-45812 GCF_005886375.1 Pseudoalteromonas sp. S1727 | reverse complement strand
GTAGCATAATTATTTATAAAAATATACATAAATATTTAAACAATCTAGCGGGCTAAATAAAGCGCTAACTGCGTTATAAATTTTTCATGTAGAACAACTACATGTCAAAATTTATGCCTTGTTATCACGCCATTTATCTGTCGCTATAAATGGTCAGTAACTTAACACGATTGGTATTATGAATTTTTCATGTAGAACAACGAAGGGAATGCCAGGCACAAAAAAAGGAGCTAAATGCTCCTTTTTATGAAATCTAGTTCTTAGCGACGTAGGCCAAGTTCTTGGATTAACGCAGTATAACGTGCAATGTCTTTACCTTTAAGGTAATCAAGCAGTTTACGGCGAGTGCTTACTTTACGAAGCAGACCACGACGTGAGTGGAAGTCATGCTTGTGATCAGCAAAGTGACCTTGAAGCTTGTTGATATCGAAAGTTAAAAGTGCAACTTGTACTTCAGGTGAACCAGTGTCGCCTTCTGCACGTGCGAATTTTGCGATGATATCGATTTTTTCTTGATTGCTTAGTGACATAGTAACTCCAAAAATAAAATTTAAAAGGTGTCTTAGCCGATCACTAATTCAGCCAAAACGATTAGCGGGCGTATTCTACCAGCTACGGCAATAACTACAAGCGAAACTTTACTCAGTCGCTTCTTGTTGATTTGATAAGCCGCGTTTTGACTTCAAATGGCCATCAGGATTTTTCTCACCCGTGCCGATGAACACACCATCCGCCAACACTTTAATGGCCCCTTCAGGTAGTTCTACACCAAGTACAACAGCCTGACCATGGCCAAAGGAAACCCCCTGCTCTTTGGTTATTTCAACAACGGGTAAGTCAACTAAAGCGCTATCCATAGGTAATAACAGTTCATCAAGATAAGTAGATGGGCTCAGTTCTTGCTCTTTTGCTTTAGCAAGGAGCGCTTTTAACTGCGTTAATGACACCATTTTATCTGCAGGGTAATGTCCCACAGCACTACGGTGTAACATAATAACATGTGCGCCACAGCCGAGGTTCTCACCTAAATCGTCAACAATAGTACGAATGTAAGTGCCTTTTGATACATGAGCGGTCATTTGTACTTCATTATTCGCTTCATCAAACTCATCAAGCGTTAAACTAAATACATTGATTTTTCTACACTTACGAGGCACTTCAATGCCTTCACGGGCATACTTATACAAAGGTTTTCCTTCATACTTTAGCGCCGAATACATAGAAGGGTATTGATCAGACTCACCTAAAAATTTTGCAATTTCACTACTCAACTGCTCTACGCTTACATTAACCTCTTTTGTACTGACAATTTCACCGTCAGAATCAGAGGTTGTTGTACGCTCACCTAGTTTCGCACGCACAACGTATGTTTTATCAGTATCAAGTAGGAACTGAGTAAACTTTGTCGCTTCACCAAAGCAAATCGGTAACATACCCGTTGCTAACGGATCAAGCGCACCTGTATGACCTGCTTTTTGCGCAAAATAGATGCCCTTTGCTTGCTGCAAAGCTTTATTTGACGAAATACCTTGTGGCTTATCTAGTAATAAAATGCCGTCAATTGCGCGGCCTTTACTGCGTCTTGCCATTAGTCTTTAGTGCCTTGTTCTGGTTCATCATCTACGTGCTTCGCTTTATCTTCACGGATAACCGAATCAACTAAGTTTGAAATACGCATCCCTTCCATTAATGAGTTATCAACAACAAACTTCAATTCCGGCATAATACGGGCACGAATACGCTTGCCAAGCAATGAACGGATATAACCCGTTGCTTCGTTTAATACTTTAGCGCTTTGCTTTGCCGCATTTTCATCTTCGGTATTAAACACTGTAATAAACACTTTGGCATAAGATAAATCACGCGATACTTCAACAGCAGACACTGTCACCATACCTAAACGTGGATCTTTAATTTCACGTTGTAAAATAACAGCAATCTCTTTTTGAATTTGCTGAGCAACGCGATCTGTACGAGAAAACTCTCTCATTATACTCTACTCTAAATTTATAACTCATTGACAAATATAAATAAGTTATTTTAAATAATGAATACACAAATGGGGGCTGAGCCCCCATTTATTATCTTAGCTTACGAGCAATTAAAGTGAACGTTGTACTTCAACTGTTTCGAATACTTCGATTTGGTCACCAACGCGAACGTCATTATAGTTCTTAACGCCGATACCACATTCCATGCCGTTACGAACATCAGCAACGTCGTCTTTAAAGCGACGAAGTGACTCAAGTTCACCTTCATAGATAACCACGTTATCACGAAGTACACGAATTGGCGCGCTACGTTTAACCACACCTTCAGTAACCATACAACCTGCGATAGCACCAATTTTAGGTGACTTGAACACGTCACGTACTTCAGCAAGACCAATAATCTCTTGTTTAAACTCAGGTGCTAACATACCTGACATAGCTTGCTTAACTTCATCAATCAAGCTGTAGATAACGCTGTAGTAACGTAAATCTAAGTTTTCAGACTCAATCACTTTACGCGCAGAAGCATCAGCACGAACGTTAAAGCCAACAACGATTGCATTCGATGCCGCAGCAAGCGTTGCATCAGTTTCAGTGATACCGCCTACGCCAGAACCAACAATTTTCACTTTAACTTCATCAGTTGACAGTTTAGTCAATGAATCAGAGATTGCTTCGATTGAACCCTGTACATCAGCTTTAAGTACCACGTTAACTTCTGACACATCACCATCAGTCATGTTAGTGAACATGTTTTCAAGCTTGGCTTTTTGTTGACGTGCTAGTTTAACATCGCGGAATTTACCTTGACGATAAAGTGCAACTTCACGGGCTTTACGCTCGTCTTTAACTACAGTTGCTTCATCACCGGCTGCCGGAATACCTGACAGACCTAAAATTTCAACAGGAATTGAAGGACCAGCAGATTTGATATCTTTACCATTTTCATCGCGCATCGCACGAACACGGCCATATTCAAGACCACATAATACGATGTCACCTTGATTAAGCGTACCAGATTGAACAAGAATAGATGCAACTGGGCCACGGCCTTTATCTAAACGTGATTCAATTACAACACCCGCCGCCATACCGACTGTTGGCGCTGTTAATTCTAATAACTCAGCTTGCATTAATACAGCTTCTAATAACTCATCAATACCTAAACCCGTTTTAGCTGAAATATGCACGTATTGTGTATCACCGCCCCACTCTTCAGGAATAACGTCTAACTGAGCAAGCTCATTCTTAACGCGATCTGGGTCTACGCCTTCTTTATCCATTTTATTGACAGCGATGATTAAAGGAACGCCAGCTGCACGCGCATGCTGTACGGCTTCTTTAGTTTGTGGCATTACACCATCATCTGCTGCAACTACTAGGATTACGATATCGGTTGCTTTCGCACCACGAGCACGCATTGACGTAAATGCCGCGTGACCAGGCGTATCTAAGAACGTGATCATGTTACCATTTACGTCAACATGATAAGCACCAATGTGCTGGGTAATACCACCCGCTTCGCCAGAGGCTACTTTTGCTTCACGAATGTAATCAAGCGTTGATGTTTTACCATGGTCAACGTGACCCATTACGGTAACAACTGGTGCACGTGGTAATGATTTACCATCTTCGTGACGGTCGTTAAGTACCGTTTGCTCTAATTCATTTTCTTTAACAATGATAACCTTGTGACCCATTTCTTCAGCAACGAGTTGCGCTGTTTCTTGGTCAATCACTTGGTTAATGGTAACCATGTCACCCATTTTCATCATTGTTTTTACAACTTCAGCGCCTTTAACTGCCATGCGTGATGCAAGCTCAGCAACTGTAATTGTTTCACTAATACGTACTTCGTTTTTCACATCAACAGTCGGTTTTTGGAAACCATGTTGTAATGACGAAGGCGCTTTTAGCTTACTTTTCTTGCCTCTAGAAGGAACGAATTTCTCTTTCGCTGGGGCTTTTTTCTTTTTCTTCGCACGGCGTGCGCCTTGCTCATCACGCGCATCAGCAACATCTTCTGCTTCACGTGCGTAAGTTGAAGTCGTAAGGTGGTGATCAGCGGTTTCTTCACGCTTCTTACGCTCTTCTTCTTCTTTCTTCCAGCGAGCTGAGTTTTCTTCTGCTAGCTTTCTTGCCTCTTCTGCTTGACGTTTCGCTTCTTCTTCAGCTTTCTTCAATGCGGCCTCTTCTGCTTCTCTTTGCAGACGCTCAGCTTCAACACGGTCTTTTTCAGACTTAGCGGTTTGTTCTGGAGTCATCTGCTTCTGTTTTGCTGCACGTTCAGCGTCTGCTTTACGTTTAGCCTCTTCTTTCGCTTTGCGATCAGCCTCTTCTTTGGCTTTACGCTCAGCATCTTGTTTTGCTTTTAGCTCAGCCGCTTCTTTTGCAGCTTGTTGCTCAGCTTCACGACGTGCAGCTTCTTCTGCAGCAATACGTGCTTGCTCTTGTTCTTGCTCAACAGCACTTTTCTTCACGTAAGTACGTGTTTTACGTACTTCAACTTGCACTGACTTTGCTTGACCCGTAGAGCCTGTCACACTCAGTGTGCTTTTACTCTTACGTTGCAATGTCATACGGGCTGGGCCGTCTGAGCCTGTGCCGCCGTGCTGCTTGCTCAAGTGATCAAGTAACGTTGCTTTTTCAGCTTCAGTTACATTATCACCCGCTTGCTTAGTGATTCCGGCTTGCGATAATTGTTGAAGCAATTTATCAACAGTTGTACCGATATCCCCGGCTAGTTTTTCAACATTTACTTCTGCCATAGTCTCAAATACCTCCGTTAATAAATTACTCGTCTGCGAACCAACAAATGTTACGCGCAGCCATAATGAGCTTACCAGCTTCTTCTGGAGAAACTTCTGTGATATCAACTAATTCATCAATACCTTGCTCAGCTAAATCTTCAAGCGTTACAACCCCTTTACTTGCCATAACAAACGCAAGGTGGCGCTCTAATCCTTCTAGTGCTAATAAGTCTTCTGCAGGCTCAGCACCGTCAAGGCTTTCTTCTGTTTTTAATGCTTTCGTTGTTAGCGCATCTTTAGCACGTGAACGTAAAACATCAACGGTTTCTTCGTCTAGCCCATCAATTTCTAAGAATTCAGATGCAGGAACATAGGCGACTTCTTCAAGCGTTGAGAAACCTTCATTGATAAGGAGCGTTGCAAAATCTTCATCGATATCTAAGTTTTCTGTAAATAAGTTAATTAGTTTATCAGATTCAGCTTCATTTTTGGCGCGCATTTCTTCAACGGTCATTACATTCAATTCCCAACCAGTTAACTGGCTAGCAAGGCGAACGTTTTGACCATTACGACCAATTGCTTGTGCTAGGTTATCTGCTTCAACAGCGATATCCATTGAATGAGTGTCTTCGTCCATCACGATTGACGCAACTTCAGCCGGTGACATAGCATTGATAACAAACTGCGCAGGGTTATCGTCGTACAGTACGATATCAACACGCTCACCACCTAACTCGGTAGAAACAGCTTGTACACGGGCGCCACGCATACCTACACACGCACCAATTGGGTCGATACGTTTGTCGTTCGATTTAACAGCAATTTTTGCACGCGACCCCGGATCACGCGCTGCAGCACGTAATTCAATCATTTCTTCGCCAATTTCTGGCACCTCAATGCGGAATAACTCCATCAGCATTTCTGGCTTAGAACGCGTTACAAATAACTGTGCGCCACGGGCATCAGGTTTTACTTCGTAAAGTAAACCACGAATACGGTCGCCTGGACGGAAGTTTTCACGTGGTAACATG
This sequence comes from Pseudoalteromonas sp. S1727, assembly GCF_005886375.1. Lineage (NCBI taxonomy): Bacteria > Pseudomonadati > Pseudomonadota > Gammaproteobacteria > Alteromonadales > Pseudoalteromonadaceae > Pseudoalteromonas > Pseudoalteromonas sp. S1727. The sequence goes on along the minus strand of NZ_PNDT01000018.1, from coordinate 40,040 downwards.
TCATCACGGTAAATAACCGCTTCAGCATTGTTACCGAGATCTAGAACGATTGCATCACGCGTTGCTTTTTTAACAACACCTGTTACTAACTCGCCTTGCTGATCTTTATAGGCTTCAACAACTAATGCACGTTCAGCTTCACGTACTTTTTGTACGATTACTTGCTTTGCCATTTGTGTTGTAATGCGATCAAACTTAATTGATTCGATTTGCTCTTCAACGAAATCACCAACCTTAAGATCAGGATCATCAACTTGCGCAGCTTCTAAGGTAATTTCGCTGTATGGGTGCTCTAGTGAACCATCTTCAAGTACTTCAGCAATTTGCCAACGACGGAATGTGTCGTAGTCACCTGTTTTACGGTCAATTGCAACACGTACTTCAATTTCACCCGTGTGTTTTTTCTTAGTCGCGGTCGCTAATGCGAACTCTAACGCTTCGAAAATCTTTTCTTTTGGAACCGCTTTCTCATTGGAAACGGCTTCAGCAACCAATAATATCTCTTTTGCCATGGGTTATGCCTCGCTTGCCCTATTCCTTCGCACTCGAAATTAAAACTTTGCGATAATGTTCGCACGTTCAATGTTACTGAGCATGATTAAGTGTTCAGTGCCGTCACTTGAAAGTGTGATCATATCACTGCTAACTGAAACTAAATCGCCTTTAAAATTACGACGACCATCTTGCGGAAGCTTAGTACGTACACGTACTTCCTCTCCTTGTGCCTTCTCGTAGTGATCTTGTTTGAATAATAGACGATCAACACCAGGAGACGATACTTCCAAATCATATTCATTTGTAATTGGGTCTTCGACATCTAAAATCGCACTTATTTGACGACTTGCATCAGCACAATTATCAACCGAAATCCCCGCTTCATGATCGATATAGACCCTAAGCGTAGAATGGCGACCCGCTTGCACAAACTCTAGACCATGTAATTCAAAGCCTAACATCTCAACTGACGGTGAAAGCATGGTTAATAAATCTTGCTCAAGTTTTGTCACGAAAATCCTCCATACAAACAAAAAAAGGGCTTATAGCCCTAAAATACCTAGCTTATTCCTTGAGTAAAAATCAAGTGGTGCAGATACAACAACGCCCCGAACCAAGCGGGGCGTCACACCTAAAGCATAAAACTGTGTGGCCATGGGCCAAGCTTGGCTGCGGGCAGCAAACACCACCTAAATAAACCCAAAGGCTTAAACGCAAAACGCGCATTACATAGAATGCGCGACTTCAAATCAGTAACTAAAATCGCTACTCATAAGTATGGCAACAAAATCTTAGAATCGTTAAAACGAGAACTAACTCCAAGAATTTGGTTGCGGGAGCCGGATTTGAACCGACGACCTTCGGGTTATGAGCCCGACGAGCTACCAGGCTGCTCCATCCCGCGCCAACTGGTATCAAACTATACGATACCCATCTAGCTAATCAACTAAGCTAAACAATGGCGGCTATTATAGAGAGCCTTGGCATAATTAGCAACCAAAAACTCATAAAGAATACTTAGACTATAAAGTTAAAGTGCAAGATTACACAGCTGAACAATTAACTTTAATTGAACGGCTATTAATTATTGAGCTATATGCAATAAAGTTGATCTAAATCACTAATAACGTATTTCACAGCAAGTCCTTTACTACTTTTTACAAACACAGTTGAATTCTCCAACTACACTTTACTTAAAGTGAGTGAAATAGTTTTACTTAGAGCGAATAAATCTATGTGTATTAGTAATGACCAACAAAAACTATTATTGCAAAATATTGCAATAATAAAACCAAACTTCCACTGCTTTACTGTCACTTTTCAGGTTCAACTGAAGCGTCAAGCACTTACAATAAAGTGTCCGAGTAGTAACGCTATCAGCGAAAAAAGTTACATACTCTATTGTGCTTTGGAAAGAACATTAAGTCATTTAGATAATCTATCTATGGTGACTCCTTTTATAGAGCATCACGCTAATAACTTAGCAAAATTAGGTATCAGCAATACTGATGTCAACTTACTTTGTGATGCTTTCTATAACACATTACAAATTCATTTAGGCAATCACTTTACACATAAAGCACAAATTGCTTGGAGCTACTCATTACGACTATTTAAAAATATCGTTAAATCATATTTATTTAACTTTAGTAATGTAGTAGCTATTAATACTCAAATACACAAAAGCCACAGAGTCCTTGAAAAAAAATAGCGGTTAATATGCCATCTGTTTTATTGTAAAGTGGCTAACTCTTGTAATAAGCGATCTATTTGGCGTTGTTCTACATCAATCAGAGTCGCGTATTTTGACGTTATCGCGGTCATTTTTCGCGATAATGAATTATCAAAAGTCGCATCGGTTAAGTTTTTTGGTTGTTCACTAGCTTGCGCTTCAAGTGTCGCTATTTGTTTATCCATTTGCGCTTGATAAGTATCAATTTTTGATTGCCGTTGTTCAATATCACGCTTGATCTCTTGCCCACGAATAAATGAATCAATGTCTTTGCTCTGTGTTGATTGCTCGTCAATTTCGGAGCTGTTTGTCATACTTTGCAAGGCTAACTTTTCTTTTAATAGACGGTCGATGTCTCGCTGCTCGCGCTCAATTAATACATTATAGCGCTCTGACACACTAGCCATTTGGTTAGCAATCGCCGTTTCTTTTTTGGCACCGGATAAATTATTTAATTGCGCATCAGATTGATCCCGTAATCCAGCGATCTCCGCATTCATTTTTTCGCTAAAAGTATCAATCTTATCTTGGTGTTGCTGAATATCCGCATCAATTTGTTTAGTACGGATATATGTATCTACCTCGGATGTATTCATATCGCCATGAGTAACAATGTTACTGGGTACAGCAGGGTTTTGCTCCTTCACTGTAATGAGCTTTGCATTATCTCCACATGGAAATTGGCTAAACTCCACCTCACCTTCTTTTTCACACTTATAAACACTTGCATGCAACGGCGCAACAAAGCTGAGCGTAATGAAGCAAGGTAAAATAATTTTTAATTTTCGAATATTACACTGATGTTTGTTCATAGCCGACATTCCTTCGTTCATGTAGTTAACCTACACAGGTTCTTATATCTATATACCACGGCTTTGGGAATTAATAAATGCGATCTAATTGCTACCTTAGTCCGTATAGAGTTATTTTGGGCAAAAATTATAATGTATAAAACGCTGCGATTTATTTTTGGCGATCAACTCAACGCTAACCACAGTTGGTATAAAGAAGAGAACCAAACGCAATACCTTTATGTCATTGCTGAATTAAAACAAGAAACCGATTATGTAAAACACCATATACAAAAAGTGGTGGCGTTTTTCACAGCAATGGAAAACTTTGCCGCTGCGCTCAAAAAAGCCCAATTAAATGTACTTCATTTAACCTTAGATGATACCCAGAACGATGCTTGCATCACATTACTATTAACGCGCTTAGCCGAGCAATATCAGTGCCAGCAAATTCAATATCAGTATCCTGATGAGTATCGCCTGCAACAACAAATGCTGCAGTTTAAATCACGCAGTAGCTTAAAAGTAAGTGGCTGCGATAGCGAACATTTTTTATTACCTTATGCTGACATTGGCGATCACTTTACAAGAGATAAACAGGTAAAGATGGAATTTTTTTATCGCATGATGCGTAAGCGCTTTAATATACTAATACAAGATAATGCACCGCAAGGAGGGCAATGGAATTTTGATCAAGACAACCGTAACAAGTTAAAAAAAACCGATTTAGCCGCCATCCCTGAACCAAAAATATTTACCAATAATATTGAGGTCATTTTACAGCGCATCAAAAGGCACCGCGTAAATACTTTTGGTCAATGTTCAACAACCTTACTATGGCCAACCAGTCGCGCGCAAGCAAAGCAATTACTCGACTATTTTTGCAGTGACCTTTTACCCAAATTTGGACAATTTCAAGACGCTATGACCTGTCAAAGTCCACACCAATGGAGCTTATATCATAGCCGATTAGCGTTTGCGTTAAACACTAAGATGTTGCACCCAATGCACGTTATTAATCGAGTCCTCGCTGAATTTACAGCACGCCAAGATCAGATCAATCTTGCCCAAGTTGAAGGATTCATCAGGCAGATTTTAGGATGGCGTGAGTATGTTAGAGGGATCTATTGGCAAAATATGCCCGCTTACGCAACTAAAAATGCACTACATGCCAACCGCTCGATACCCGATTACTTTTGGAGTGGCAAAACAAAAATGAACTGCATGAAACAAGCAATCACGCAAAGTTTGGAAACCGCCTATGCGCATCATATACAACGCTTAATGATCACTGGTAACTTTTGCTTATTAACCGGTATTGAGCCAAAGGAAGTTGATAGCTGGTATTTAGGCATTTACATCGATGCTATTGAATGGGTAGAGATGCCTAACACCCGTGGGATGAGTCAATTTGCTGATGGTGGTCTTATCGCCACCAAACCGTATGCTGCAAGCGGTAACTACATAAACAAAATGAGTGATTACTGTAAAAATTGTCACTACAAGGTACAGCAAAAAACTGAAATCACGGCCTGCCCGTTTAACAGCTTATACTGGCAATTTATGCACAGCCATCAAACGCGCTTAGCGAGTAATCCTCGGATTGGTATGGTCTATAAAAATTGGCAAAAGCAACCTCAAGAGCAGCAGCAAGCTATTCTTAATAGAGCGCAGTGGTGCCTAGATAATATAGAAAAACTCTAACACGATAAGGTATTCCCTTCACTATTATTACTGTGTGAAAACGACACTCATTAAACAAACATTAAAAAGCCGCCTCAATTGAGGCGGCTAAAAATAACAATTAAATCAGGGAGAAAAATGTCAAAGGGTTCGTTATTTCCCTTCTAGCAAGTTACCACTGCCAATTTCAATTTTACGTGGTTTAAGTGCTTCAGGTATTTCACGCTGTAAATCGATACTTAATAAGCCATTCGCTAGATCAGCACCCAGTACTTTGACATGGTCGCCTAGCTGAAACTTACGCTCAAAGTTACGTTCTGCGATACCTTGATGAATAAATTTACGTTCTTCAGTTTCACCTTTATCAGCTTTGATACCGGCTACTTTTAAAGTGTTGTTTTCTGACTCGATAGTCAGTTCATTATCACTAAAACCGGCCACAGCCATAGTGATGCGATATTTGTCTTTATCGAGTGCTTCAATGTTATAAGGAGGAAAACTTGGCTGCTTGTCTGTGCGAGCTGCCGCATCCATTAAAGATGCTAAATGATCGAAACCAATGAATGAACGATAAAGTGGTGATAAGTCTACTGTACGCATAATAATATCCTCATATTTAAGCGATATTTTGCAGGTGCTTTTCGGTTGAACAAGCACGGGCAAAGTTTAATTAATAATATAAATTTCAATTACTTCTGTTTGGTTTGGGACCCATCAGGCGTCCTCATTAAACTATATATGGACGGCAAAATTGTTTTCAAGTAAATAAATAAAAAAATTTAAAAAAATGTCAGAGACACGCATTAAGCGTGCCTCAAAGTACTTTTATGGCGCGAGTGTGCCACGAATTGGGTAATCGTTTTCACGAATAAATTTAATTCCCGATAGAAGCGCATTTAGATCAGGACGTGAAAATGGTGCATTCGATTTATCTAAAATCTGAATTTGATTTTGCTCATTCAGTACAAATATAGCTGGTTCTGAAAATGGATGGTCGGTCTCATTTTCATTACGAGGCTCACTAATATACAAACCAAAATCACTCATTTGCACTAAAGTTAACCCGCTATATAAAGGGAAATTGACATCTAAATCATTAAGATGCTGCTTAAGTTGCTCTGAACTATCAGCACTAACCGCAGCTAACTCAACTCCTGCGTCAGAAAAGTCACCTTTCATTTTCGCCAATGCATTTAATTGTTTGGTACATAATGGGCAATGCTTGCCACGGTACACAACAATCATCTTCCATGGCAGATCAGTCTGCCGCTGCGTTAAATCAAAAGATTTGCCATCAATACCATTTGCTTTAAAGGTAGGCATTTTCATTGCCGGTTGTATAGTGTTACTCATAATCATGTTCTCCTGTTAAAAATAAAATTTAAACATTTACATGGTTTTACTAGACCTTAGGGTTAAACTGATTAATTCAACCATAAAAATGCAACTAACCTTGGAGATGTGTTTGAAACTTTTACGCAGTACACTAATAAACATAGCTTTAGCAGCAATAATCTTTTTTCTGGTTAGTGCATTCCAGGAGCGCAATTTACTAAAAACAGATAGCAGTCCAGCCCCTTACTTTAACTTACCGTTACTAAGCGCTACTGATACACGTTTAAGTATTGCTGAACTTAAAGGCAAAACGACTGTTATATACTTTTTTGCGCCCTGGTGCACAGTGTGCAAATACAGCATGCCAAATCTAGAAGCAGCGCTACTTGACTCTGATATTAATGCCGTTGGTATTGCGCTTGATTATAAAAATCAACACGAGGTTATACAGTTTGTTGACGAACTTAAACTCACCATGCCAATTTTGTTAGGCGATCAGCAAACTCAGAGTAATTATAAAATCAGCGCGTTTCCAACTTATTATGTGATTAATGAGCAACTGCAGATCACTGCCCGTTCAATGGGCTATTCGAGTGAATTAGGTATTAGCTTACGTGCCGACAATTAAAAAAATGGAATACGCCAATCGCATTTTTACGCTATATATTTTTAGTAAGTTAGTTATGATAGGTTCAAATTAAATCGAGGAGAGCGATATGTTAACTGTAATTTTTGGCCGTGAAGGCTGCCCATTTTGTGTTCGTGCAAAAGATGTTGCACAGAAACTAGCTGATGAACGTGACGATTTTAAATATCGCTATGTTGATATTATTAAAGAAGGCGTCAGTAAAGCTGATTTAGAGCAATCAGCAGGTAAACCTTGTCCAACTGTGCCGCAAATTTTTGTTGACCAAAAACACATTGGTGGTTTCACTGAGTTTGAAGCGTACGCAAAAGAAAATCTTGGACTTTATCAATAAGTTCTGTATCAAATATGTTAACCAGCTTAATTTGACCTCAATCAAGCTGGTTAAATTATGACCAACATCAACCACATACAAATTAGTTGTAATTTATACAAGCAATTGCCTCGTATTTCCTATACAATGCGCGCCTCTTTAAATTCGTTGAGGCGTATTAATGTCAGAACCAGTCACGTTTGAATCTCTAAATCTTTCTCCTGCAATTTTAAAAGCAGTTGAAGAGTTGGGTTACAAGACACCATCTGAAATCCAAGCTCAATGTATACCGTTATTGCTAGAAAGAAAGGACGTACTGGGACTAGCGCAAACGGGTACAGGTAAAACAGCAGCATTTGCACTGCCATTACTTAATAATATTGACCCGTCTGTGAAGCAGCCACAGATCCTTGTTCTCACACCAACCCGTGAGCTTGCGATCCAAGTAGCTGAGGCATTCGAACAATATGCTAAACACACTCGTGGTGTTGAAGTGTTGGCACTTTATGGTGGCCAGAGCTACAGCATCCAATTAAGTGCACTTCGTCGTGGCGCGCAAATTATTGTCGCGACACCTGGTCGCTTAATCGATCATATTAACCGCGGTACAATCAAGTTCGACAGCTTACAAGCGCTTGTTCTTGATGAAGCCGATGAAATGTTACGTATGGGCTTTATCGATGATGTTGAAAACATCATGGAAAAAACACCGCGTGAAAAGCAAACATGTCTTTTCTCTGCGACTATGCCTAAGCAAATTCAAAACATCAGCAGCAAATATATGAATAACCCTGAACAGGTTCATATTTCTGCGCGTAACTCAACTGTATCATCTGTTGAGCAAGTGTTTTGGAATGCCAGCGTACACAAGAATAAAGCGATTGTTCGTTTCTTAGAAGCTGAACAATACGAAGGTGCGATTGTTTTCGTACGTACACGTAACGACACTGTACAACTTGCTGAGTTATTAGAGCGCGAAGGTTTCTCTGCTGCGCCACTTAACGGCGACATGAACCAGCAAGCACGTGAACGCACAGTTGATCGCTTAAAAAGCGGCATGTTAAACATTGTTATCGCAACTGACGTTGCGGCACGTGGTCTAGATGTTGACCGTTTAAGCCTTGTTATCAACTACGATATTCCGCAAGATTCTGAAGCCTACGTTCACCGTATCGGCCGTACAGGTCGTGCTGGTCGTACTGGTAAAGCGATTCTTTTCGTAAAACATAACGAACGTTATTTACTTAAAAATATCATTCGTCATACGAATTCAGATATTGCACAAGTTGAATTACCAACGGCAAAAGTAGTTGAAGAAAAACGTATCGCAGCATTACAAGCCAAGCTTAGCCTTGCACTTGAAAACAAAGATATTACTTTCTTTAATGAAGTCGCTGCTAATATGGCGCAAAAGCTTGAACTTACTCCTGAAGACCTAGCGGGTGCATTACTGTGTTTAGCACAGCAACAATCACCAATTAAAGTTGAAGAAGTTAAAATTCAACAACGTGAGCGTAGCGAACGTAACTCACGTAATGACCGTGGTGATCGTGGCCGTCGTAACGAGCGTGGTGATCGCCCTACTCGTGACCGTGATTCAAAACCTCGTGAGCGTAATAGCCGTGATGCAGGTCCTATGGATACATACCGTATCGAAGTGGGTCGTGAGCATGGTGTTCAGGTTAAGAACATTGTGGGTGCAATCGCTAACGAAGCAGATATCTCAAGCAAGTTTATTGGTGACATTCGTCTTCACGACAGTCACAGTACGGTACAACTACCGCAAAACATGCCGAAAGATGTATTAGATCACTTCCAAAAAGTGTTTATTTGTAAACGCCCAATGGGAATGACACTTACAAAAGCTGAAGCAGCTTCTGAGCGCCCTGAGCGCAGCGAACGCCCAGCTGGTGACAGAAAGCGCAATGACGGCCCTCGCGGTGATAAGCGTAGCGGTCCTCGTAAAGAACGTCGCCCAGTAAGCTTTACAGCTAAATAAGCAACGTCTCTTTAATAAAAAAACCTTGCCACGAAAGTGCCAAGGTTTTTTTTTAGCACAGCGTTACAGCAGTAAATCTCAGTCCTAGGCAAACCTTCACTTTATTACTTGTAATAGTATGTAATACCAATCGACTTAAATATTTAACCATTCTAGCGGGCTAAATAAAGCGCTAACTGCGTTATAAATTTTTCATGTAGAACAATGGTGATTTTCTCAACTATAAAGTTTGTGGGATAAGGAATACATCTTTATTCAAGTTAATACTCAGCAAACTTAAAATGGAGATTTATCATGTCAAATACACTTACTATATTTTCGAATCCAACAACAATCTTAGTCACGAATACGACTCCTGCGAATAAAACCGCGCTTGCATCAACTGAAGCTGAAACTTGGCAGCTCTCAGAAAAAAAGGGACTATTTCAGGGGGCGGGGTCACGGTATCCGGTGCAGGTGCTTGGGCAAAAATGTCTGGCTCGTTTGATTTTTCGATTGTAAATCTAGAAAGCTCTCGCACCTATCAAAAAATGGTGTCTGAATACAGTATACCTGGGGGTGTTAGTGGCTTTTGGGGCTGGCTTGGTTTCGGTGCCAATGCCGAAACGCACAAGCAAGAAATCAAAGAAGCAATGCAAGAACTTAGTCAACAGTAACGGCTCTGTGGATGTTGATCTTATGGTAACCGGTTTGATCCCAGGCTTTGAAGTAAGTGCTACAGCGTATATTCTGGTACTACAAATCCAAAGCTCTTCTGGTGCTACATATAATATTGCTTCATCAACAAGCCCATCGACAGATGTTGGCGCACAAGATCAAAACCAGCAGAACCTGCCTACTTCAAATAATAACTCAACTATCAGCCTATAAATAGCAAATGTAAGATCATCAAAGTAACTATGCTTTGATGATCTTCCACTTATCAACACACGCAAACTGCTAGTTAAGGAAAAATCATGAGGCTATTTACTGCTCTACTACTTATTATATTTACTTTAGCTGTTAAGGCTAATCCTGCGGTAATATCAGCTATAAATGATAACTTAAGTTCTACGGTATGGACGGATAACTTTAAAACTAGTTTAGCTTTTACTGACACTAGTTATGAAATACAAGAAACGAGCGTTACCCCCTCTCCTTTTGTGATCAATAGGAAAGATAATCTTATTTTCTCTACTTTTACCAGTTTCAGTGATCAAAAAGAAATAATCATTAAAGATATTACCGGGGACGGCCTGCCAGACATACGTATAACAAAGATGCTCAATAAAAATGGTGGCGTTATATCCACCACTACTGAAAAAATTATAATTAGCTATGAGAAGTGAAGTTGATTTAAAATTAAAAGCTTCTGTATTTTCATACAGAAGCAAATATTACTAATACTTTCTGCAAGTCATATTAATTGTGCAGTTTTTCCCATCTGAGCTACATGATGTTGATTGACTACAAGTCATTTCTCGTCCATCTTGATAAATGCCTTCTAAAAAGTTTCGTAGATTCCTATTAAATCTGTCACCTTTATCATGATATAAATCAAACTTTGCCATGTGAGCACTTGAGGTTGCTATCCCAGAAATTGTTTTACAAAACGCTCCTGTAACAGCACATACGAAAGTTGCACCAGTATCTGTTTGTACAATTTGAAATTGCAATGGTTGAGCAGTTGCCTCCTCCATGTCCTGCTTAACTTGTTGCCCGTTGGAACTATTACGCATGATTTTATCTATTATGTTAGTAACACCATCAGCTCGGCCAATATACTTATCAATCAAATCTCCATCTTTATTTTTACTACCTCTTTTCTGAATAAATTGATGATCATTATAAACTTCTTCGAGTGAAGAGCGACTCTCATCCAATGGCTTATCTACATCGTATATTTCAGTACAGCCAGTTTCATCACAACAAACTTCGACTGTTGGATCGCATTTATAAATCACTTTTTGATAAAGTTTGTTTTCCATATAAGCGGTGCGAAATGCCCAAAGAATATCATTTGTTTTTGCATCTAATGAGCTGCAATCATTTGTACAGTTTGACACAAAATCATAGTCAACATGCACTAAAGCCCCTGTTGATTTTTGACGCACCCGCTTCGCATGTACTTTATGCTCTTTGTTGTCTGCATCCTTAAAATACATAACTAATACATCATAAGAGTAACTCTGTTGGCAAGTTGGGTTTGAACTTTTCAAGCTATCTAGGCAAGAGTTTGCTAGTGTAGGGGCTGATGTAAATAAAAAATATACACCAATAAGTAAAAATAGTTTTTTAATCATAATCCTTAATCCTTAATCCTTAATCCTTAATCCTTATAGTAGTCAACATCAATAATAGTATAAAAAACCTTCGGAAGATACAAGGTAATGAATATTACTTGTAAACAAAAGTAAAAAAAATGAGCTTGTTTAGTTTTTCATAAAATTTAAAACTAAAATAAAAGCCTCACCATTTTCATGATGAGGCCCCCTTTTTAAAGTTTACGTCCTAGTTATTAAGGTGCTATAGCAGGATAAACGTAACTTGCATCTAAGCCTAGTGGTATACCTAATGCCCAGTAGCCGAGTAAAAATAAACTCCAACCGATCATAAAAGCGATTGAGTATGGCAGCATCATGGCGATCAGCGTGCCGATGCCTGTGCCTTTGACGTATTTTTGGCAATACACCACGACCAGCGGGAAGTACGGCATTAATGGCGTGATGATGTTTGAACTGGAATCGCCTACTCGGTACGCCGCTTGGGTTAAGTCCGGTGAAATACCCAGTTGCATCAGCATAGGCACAAATACAGGGCCTAGTAACGCCCATTTAGCAGAGCTCGAACCCACAAATAAGTTAACAAAGCCCGTTAAAAAGATGATGCCCACAACAGTTACTGCACTAGGTAATTGCATGGCCTTTAACAACTGTGCCCCTTCTATTGCCAATAATGCGCCTAAATTAGATTTACTAAACGCGGCAATAAATAAAGCACAGAAGAACGCCATTACAATGTAATACGCCATGCCGCTCATTGCTTTGCTCATGGCATCGATCATATCTTTAGAGCTTTTAAAGGTGCCAACGGTAAAACCATAAACCGCACCCGGTATCCAAAACAGTAAGAAGATGAGCGGTACAATTGACTGCATTAACGGTGAACGGAAGTTAGTGAGCGAGCCATCAGCGCTGCGCATTGCTGAATCTGCTGGTGCTGATACAAACGCTAACAACGCAAGCCCTGCAACCATCACAGCACTTGCAATAAAAAACGCGCGTTTTTCATCACTACGGGCATCTTCAAATACAGGTAAGTCTTCTTTATTGCCATCAAGTGGGGTGTTTTTTAACCGTGGTTCAATAATTTTATCTGTAATGTACCAACCTAGTAAAATAATGAATAAGCTTGAAGCGGAGGTAAACGCCCAGTTATTAAGCGGGTTAATCGACATCGCTGGATTGATAATTTGTGCTGCACTTTGGGTAAAACTTTGCAGTAGTGGGTCGATCCCTGATGGAATAAAATTAGCACCGAAACCACCACTTACTCCAGCAAATGCGGCGGCAATACCGGCAAGTGGATGGCGTCCTGCGGCATAAAAAATAACTCCCGCCAGCGGAATAACTAATACGTAACCCGCATCAGTGGCTGTATGGCTGACAATTGCCACGAGGATAATTGACGGCGTGAGTAGCTGCTTAGGTGTGACTTTAAGCATGAGCTTCAAACCGGTATTAATAAAGCCTGAGTGTTCGGCCACACCAACACCTAGCATTGCCACTAACACCACACCTAATGGTGCAAAACCTGTAAAGGTTTTGACCATTGACGATAAAAAGGTCGCCAATGAGTCGCTTGCCAGCATGTTATTAACAATAATGGCTTCGCCTGTACGTGGATCGATAGCGTCAAAATTAACGCCCGATAACCACCACGACAAAAACCAAATTAATAACATGGCGAACAAAAAGATAATTGCTGGATCAGGTAGCTTGTTACCCACCCTTTCTACAAAGTTTAAAAATCGTGCAACTAGCCCTGTCGGCATTGTCGCATCATTATTGTTATTCATTTCGCTTATTCCCTAGAAGTTTAACGTATATACACTACCGTAAATGCTACGGTAGGTAAATTTTAAGTGAATAAAAACTCACTTTTTAGGAACGTTATTATCTCAAGCGCACAAAAAAACGGCTAAAAAGCCGTTTTTTGTATGAGTTGAGTATTATGCTAATGCTTTTACTTCATCCCATAGTCTTACAACCAGGGCTTTATCTTCTTCATTAAGCTCGCCATTGCGATATGCCTTCACTAGGCTTTTTTCAACAGTTTCGTTAAGTTCATCAACTTCTAGGTTCAGTTCTTCAACTTGCGCATAACCTACGGCTAAATCAAAATGGCCGCGTAAATAACCACCGGCAAATAGCTCATCATCAGTGGCTTTGATCACTAAGTCGTCAAAATACTGTTGAGCTGCATCAATATAATTTACTAAACTCACTATTACTTCTCCTGTGCTTGCAGGCTATCTTGGTGACCCACAGCGTACATAACATGGTCGTTAAATCCGGTCGTTACCCGAATATAACCGCTTAATTCATCATCTAATTCGCTATCACCTGTATCGGCAATAAGCGGTCGGCCATTTAAAGCCTGTAATTTGGTTTTAGTTGCCACGACAATAATATTGTCTTTACCAACAGCGCGAATAAGTGCGGGGCTTAATTGCTGATTACCGCGGCCAAAAATATGCCCCTGCCCACCAATTAGGGTGATCACTAATTTAGTATTGCGTGCATGAGTAAGCTCTAACAATTGTTGTGCAGTCAGATCTTGAGCAAGTAAACTTTGATTTTCAACTAAATCAACCCCTAACAGGGTGTTTTCAAGCCCCATCTCTTGCATAATTGCTTCGACTGTTGAGCCGCTGCCCATCACATACAAGGTATCTTCTTCCATTTCACTAACAACGTGTGCAGCAATATCTGCTAGCACCAATTCATCGGTTTCTTTACCACCGTTTTTAACCGCTTGCACATAACGTACTTCACTCGGTACTTGCATTTCGCCATAACGTTTTGCTTTTACTGTTCCTTGACGAAACGCATCTTCGTCAATATCCATCACATCAGCATCAGCCAAGGTGACCAGCTCACCTTTCACTAGCATTTCAACAACTCGACCAGCCGCTTTTGGGGTAATGGCATAGACCCCTGAATGAATTTTACAACCTGCTGGGATCCCAAGCACGGGGACTGCGTCTTCTACAGCATGACAAATATTGCGTGCCGTGCCGTCGCCACCGGCAAATAAAATCAAATCAACACCTAACTGTTGCAAAAGTTTGGCTGCATTTTCAGTATCGTCAGCGCAGCTTTCATCTTCACATTGATAAACAACCTCGGTATTAAAACCAAGCTCTTTCGCTGTGTTCTCACCCATTAAGTCACTAACAGTATAAATTGTTATTTGATCTTGATAAGACAGCAATACCTCAAGTGCGGCTTTAGTGCGTAAATTGGCTTTCGGCTCTGCGCCAAGCTCTATTGCTTTAGCCGCAACATCGTCACTACCTTTAAGTGCGACACTGCCACCTAATCCTGCGACCGGATTAACGATTAAACCTAATTTAAACTGCATCACTAAACTCCTGAGGATGTTGCCATACAAACTGCGCCGCAGTTAAAGGCCATGGCGTGTTATAAAAATCACTTAACGCTTTTAAAAGTGCGGTAGTGCGAGAATTAAAGCCATTTTTTATTAATTGTTGAAGCTGTTGATGTACACGCTTTTGGAAATCAAATCGACAGGTTTGCTCACCATTTAAATTATCAACCGAGACATTAAAATCAAAACCCGCGGCAACACTCAGTGCCCACTCAATGGCCTGTGGCTTTACTTCAACCGCTTCAAACTCAGCCTGCTGCGCCTTATCGCGGCCATCAGGGCAATACCAATAGCCATAGTCCTCTACTAGACGACGTTTTTCTCCGGCCACCAGCCAGTGAGCAATTTCGTGCAAGGCACTGGCGTAGAAACCATGCGCAAACACAATTTGATGAAACGAGGTATTAGCATTAGCGGGAATATAAATAGGCTCATGCTCACCTTTAACCAAGCGCGTATTGTGACTTTGGTAGAAAGTGTGTTCGAAAATAGAAGTAAGATCGGCTATTTGATGCATATAATTCTGTTATTTCGCCTCGAAAAAATACAATGCGTACACGCTAAATCGAGGCGAATTGTACGGGCTTTTACTCAGAATGTAAAAATTGATAATGGTAGCAGGCCTCACACGTTGCTGTCTTTGTATCGCAAATTTAACGTTTAGGCTAAGGACATAAAATTTACAGTTATCTATCTCCTTTTATTTACTGTGCAGGCAAGAACCCTTACTCTTTGCATTTAATCTGTAAATTTAAGAATGAAGTTATCTCTCATGTTCAAATTAGCTTTTATAAAACAGCCTTTACGTTTAGTTGTAACGTTAATTGGGTTACTTTTCGTGTCCTTGCCCACTTTTGCACAAAGTATCAGCATTAATATATTTGCCATTCCTTCAAAGCCAATTATTAACTTAGTTGAACAAACCAGCGAAGCATTAAAAAAACAAGGGATGATTAGCTTTTATGAAAAAGGCATGCCTGTTCACGCTACTTTATATTTAACTGATTTTGCAGAGGGTTCGGAGCAAGCAATTAAACATGCGGTCGAAAGTATTACTAAGCAACATCAAGCATTTACTATCACCGCACAAGGTTTTAGTGTGTCACAAAGTAATTGGGCATTTATTAATTTGCACTATTCATCTGAGCTACAAAGGCTATCTGACGAAGTAACACTCGCCATTGAGCCATTACGTGATACAAACGCGGCCGTCCCAAGCTGGGTTAAACACTACCCAAATAAATTAACGGCATTTGAACGCTATGGTAGTCCTAATGTATTTCAAAATTTTCAGCCACATTTAACATTACTAGCGAACGAGAAAAACCCAAACCTCGCGACGGTTAATGACTATATGCAAGCTCATCCCCCATTTGCAGAGGGCAAAATTATCGGTATTGGTATTGGCATTTCAGACCAGTTTGGCCAACAAAAACAAGTAATTGCCGAGTACTTTTTTAATAGTAAAAAATAAACCCGCTATTCTACCCGTTCTGCTAAGTGCTTTTTCAATAACTTCGTATTACGGGTATTGGCTTTAAAAAACATATCAAAAATATCGCCCACTATAGGAATTAGGCCACCAAAAAAATCAATCAGCATATTTGTGATTATCCGTAATTTAACACCCCAACTAACACCTAAACGCTGCGCTTCAAAAAGCACATAACTTGATAAAATTAGACCTGCTAAATCGCCTACCCCAGGCAAAATGCCAATCAGAGACTCTGCACCTAATTTAAAATTGGTAAAAGGAATACCAATACTACTATCGGTAAAACGACTAAACCTTTCTAACCGCTTTAATGCCCTCTGATGTGATAGCTCAATCTGTTCCATACGTATACACTTATCGATTAACAATTCACTTTAGGTAACATCAATACCCGCTTCATCGCAAGCAACAATATCTGTTTCTTTGCCTGATTCAATGATCCACTGTTGTAAAGTAGGGCAACTTAAAACATGCTGGCAATATTGCTCTGCTGCAGCTGACAAAACTATTTGATAGGTTTTTAGCCTAAGCACAACCGGAGCGTACATGGCATCTGCAATACTAAACTCACCAAACAACCACGCATTGGGGTAACACGCTTGTTGTGTGGTAAAAATTTCATCAATGCGCGCTAGATCTTTTTTTGCCGCCACAGATAACTCAACTTTGCGCTTAGCGCGTATATTCATCGGCATTTCATTACGTAATGCCATAAAGCTCGAATGCATTTCAGCGCTTAAGCTGCGGGCTGTCGCTCGCTGTGCACGCTCTTTCGGCCAAGCTGCATTAGATAAATAAGTATCATTGATGTATTCACAAATTGCCAGTGAGTCCCACACCTGTAAGTCACCATCTATCAAGGCGGGGACTTTTTGTACTGAAAAATTATTTTTAAGCGCTTCATAAAACTCAGGAGTATCTAACACGAGTTGTTTTTCAGTAAAAACAATATTGAATTTACTCATTAAATACCATGCTCTAAGTGACCACGTCGAATAGTTTTTATTACCGATAAATAATTGCATTTGTGTTCCTTGCTAGTGTTTAATAGCCTCACTATATAGCAGTGTTAAACTAATTACTTACCAATAGTTTTTATACAATACATAAGTAAAATTGATAAATGAGTTAACTATGGATTTAGACGCCCTGCGCACTTTTTGCGCCTTTGTTGATACTGGTAGCTTTACTCGTGCAGCACAACAGGTATGCCGCACCCAATCAGCGGTCAGTATGCAAATGAAAAAACTCGAACAAGAGCTGGGTAATCAACTATTTGTAAAACAAGGACGACAACTGGTTTTATCTACCAGCGGCATTCATTTAGCAAGCTACGCAAAGCAGCTATTAGCACTGCATGGTGAAGCCTATAAACAACTTAAAACCGCTAGCGGACAAACCCGTGTGCGCTTAGCCTGCCCTGACGATTATGCTGGGACGGTATTAGTGAAAGTTGTGGCATTACTGCATAAACATATACCGCACCTTGATCTGCAAGTTAGTTGCGCGCCTACCAATCAGCTCAAAGCACAGCTAGATCAAGGCTTACTTGATATGGTAATAGCGACGCGCTCACCCAGCTCAGAAGAAGGTTACTTTTTACAAGCAAGTAAAGGTGTGTGGGTTAAAAGCCCTAAATTTAACTATCAACCCGATATGACTTTGCCTATTGCGATATTTCAGCGTGATTGCAAATTTCATCAAGCAGCTGTAGAAGGATTATTAAAGGCCGAGCGCCAATTCAACATTATTGCCTGCTGTGGCTCCGTAAGCGCACTCACTGCACTGGTGCAAGCTAATCTGGCCGTTGGTGTGATGGCTGAGGTAAGTAACACTAATGGACTAATGGTGATTAATGATCCAGCTCTACCACCTTTGCCCGTTATTGATATTGTGTTGCTTCATGCTGATCACGCTCCTCACAACCCTATAAAAAGAGAATTAGTGAAACTAATAGCGCAAGATTATTCACTAAACATGTCAATTTAGGTGTCTAAAGGCGCTACCGTAACCTCACCAAAGTGCGTGTTCGCTTCGGCTTGGTAAGATATAAAAACTGCGTACTATCATGTGAAGCATTGATTAGCATATTGCCCTTCTCATTCACTATATGCCGTACTTCTGAGCGAGCACTGTGTAAATTAAGCATAGTGAGCAGATAGCCATCGTGTTGCTCTGAGGTAATATTCAATGTTTGATCATCGACCGCCAGACCGATAATATCGTTGTCATCAGCCTGCCATAGTTGCTCAAAGCTGTTATCATGAGCGAGTCTAAATACTTGTTTGTTGTTAGAAAAGTAAACCCGATCATATTTATCTAAAGCCATTGCATAACAAGCCAACCGCTCCCCTTGGCCAGTGAATGGCGTTAAACTTAGTGTTTGCATGTCTAATTTTGCTGGATGAAATGTAACACCGTCTTCAGAGCGATATGAAACTAATATCGCATCTTCGTTATTAAACTTTTCTCTGAGATAAAATGAATGATGTGGATGAGGTATTTCTTGATAATCACCGCTATTTAAATCTATGCGAAATAGCTTATCTTTACTTGCCGTGATCACTTCTTCGCCGTTTTTTGACCAAACCACCCCAAACAGCTCTTCATTATTTGGGTTTGCAAAAATAAGTGTTTGCTTACCTTGCTCATACAGAAATAGTTGCTTTAAACCAAACCGATGAGATTCAAATACAAATTTACTTGAATCAGGCGAGAATACAGGTAAGAAATCAACCGATGAAGTATCAATAAGCTTTTCATACTGTTGAGGTGTTGTATTGGTGCTGCGCAAAATATCAACATCAATATTAACAAGCTCCATTAATATTTCTTCACCCGATGGGGTATAACTCGCATCTCGGATAATTTGATAATTATTAAATGCAATATCAGTTGAATTACCCTGTCGATCGATAAGCACTAGTTTATTGGTGTTGCTTATTAACAGGTATTCCCCGCTTGGATGCCAACTAAGGCCCTGAATACCATTTTCAACTATAGCAATTGCTTTGCTGCTATTATCCGATAAATTGAGTATGTCAATGCGGTAGTTATTTTGCCCAGCCTCGTAACCTAGTGCTAATTGCGTTTGATCTGGCGACAACGCATGTAACTTTAACCAGTCTTGACCCACTGATGCTTTGATTACTTTTTTTCGTTTGGTTTCTATATTGGCAAGCGAAAGCTGCGTTTCATTGTTATTTTTTTGTCGCTCAATAAAATAAATCTGATTGTTATTAGCCCACTGTAATTGCTGACTAGTAACTAAATATTCTTTAAATTCTAGTATCTTACTATAACTTAAAGTCGTTAAATTAAGCATATCCAAATTAAAATACGCCAATTGTACTGCATCATTATATGTTTCTATAAAAGCGAGCGCACGATCATCAGGGCTCCAACCTAAACTAGTGTAAGTCGAAGGGTTACGAGTTAATTTTACTTCTTTACCTGTTTTAAATTCTTTTAACCATATGTGTTGTTTATTATCATCGCCGCGCACAAACGCAAGATAATCTCCACTATGGGATTGCGATTGATAAGACTCATTCTCTTCATCAGAGGTTACAGGCACAAGCACAGAAAAGTCGGTTTTTATGATCTGTTTAGAAAAACTAAACCAGCCTCCAGCTATACATATTACTGTTACAGCAATAAAAATGAATATCGGCCATTTTACACCTTGCGAACTTTCTTCTTTATCAAGTTCAAGGCAGTAACCCCGCTTAGGATGAGTAATAATAAATTGCGGGCTTTTTGAGTCTTCTTTTAATGCTTTGCGCAGTAAAGCAATATTGCGTTGTACGTTACTTGGACTAAAAACAGCGTTAGGCCATACAGCGGCAAAAATGTCTTCTTGGCTAACCACCTTACCACGCTGAGAATACAAAAATTGGAGCACATCCATGACCTTAGGTTCCACAACTTGTTCACTTTCAGCTGACGAAATTTTACACCGACTAACATCAACATCAAAATTTCCTATACGAAACCCAGTCACTCACAACTCCAATAAATATATATAAATCATAGATTAAGGTTTTCTTAAGATAAACTCAAGGGTTATTACATTGCTGAATAAATGAGTTAAGTCGATGGTTCGTGCACCATTTATTACGTAATAAAAAAGATGCAACGGATATTATCAACATTCATTATTTTTGTGAGCGCATTTTTGCTCTTTCAAGTTCAACCTATCTTATCAAAACAACTGCTTCCAGAGTTTGGTGGCGGTGCTTCGGTGTGGTCTAGCAGCCTATTTTTCTATCAAGGTATGCTCTTACTTGGCTATTTATATGCCCACTTATTAAGTCGTTATCAGCTAAAAAACCAACTTCTTACCCATACTGTACTTGTGCTTTTATCAAGCATCATTACCTTTAGCCACCTTGATGTTACTAAGTTTTTACTGCTCCCCCCAACCACCTTAGTATTCGCTAAACTGTTCGTGCAAGTCGGCCTTGCTTTTATATTACTCAGTGCCACCAGCGTGCTTTTACAACGTTGGTATATTGAATCAACCCATTCAACAGTCCCGTATCATTGGTATTCACTTTCTAACTTGGGATCACTACTTGCTTTGATGAGCTACCCATTTATTTTTGAAGTGACATTGTCAATCAATGAACAAAAGCACTATTGGATAGTGGGGTTAATCACTTACTGTACCCTGCTACTGTGCTTGCTTTATGTATTGTTTAGAAATGGTACGCTTATACAGCAAACAGCTACGGCGCAAAAAAATCGCTTGTTCGTTAAACCTAACGTGCTCTGGATCGCATTTTCCGCAACCAGTTCAATAATGCTGATTGCAACAACACAAATGATCAGTACTAATATCCCGCCTATGCCACTGGTCTGGACTTTGCCCCTAGCAATTTATTTGCTGACCTTCAGTTATACTTTTGCCTCTGTAAAAAACTATCACCGTACTCATTGGGCTTATTTACTCATACTCAGTGTATTTGCAGGCCTCATTATGTTTTTCCTCGGTAGCCAATTTAATGCCCTTGCTCAACTACTAATTTATGGCTTTATTTTGTTTATTGTTTGTATGATCTGTCATGGTGAACTTAGGAAGCTCGCACCCGATGGCTCACAGCTTACTGTATTTTACTTATACATCGCTTTAGGTGGTGTGATAGGCAGTTTATTCAGTGCATTACTGGCCCCGGTATTATTTACACAAATAACAGAGTACATTGTCGCCTTAGCTGCGATACTCACGTTATTTATTTACCTACAATTCGCAGAAACCGAAAATTTATCAGTACTTTATAAAACGACTTTACTCTCTACGCTGTTGGTTTGGGGCGCAAGTTACAGTTATTTGTTTATAAATTTTAATCAATACAATTTGGCCTCTGAACGAAACTTCTATGGGTATGTCACCGTCAAAGACATTACAACCCCTGATCTTGCTGAAAGACGGTTAATTGATGGCACAACCATTCACGGCTCGCAGCCACTTGATCAACACACTGAGCTTAAAAATAGCTATTATCATCAACATACTGGTATCGCCAAATCACTGTCTGCGTTAAAAAAACAAGAAAACCTCAATATAGGCATTGTAGGTTTAGGTGCAGGCGTATTAGCAAAGTTTGGCGATAAACACGATAGAATCCGTTTTTATGAGCTTAACCCTGCGGTTTATACTATGGCGACAAGTTATTTCTCGTATTTACAAGATAGTCCTGCACAAATTGAAGTTGCCATTGGCGATGGCAGAATCACCTTAACCGAAGAAGTAAAAAATAAAGCACCATTGATGAACGCACTGATCATTGATGCTTTTTCTAGTGATGTAATTCCAACTCATTTGCTCACTGAAGAAGCATTTTCATTATACTGGCAGCGTTTAACGCGTAATGGTTTATTGATCCTACATATATCCAATAACCATATTGATTTAATGCCGGTGTTACAAATACACAGTAAACGTTTTAATAAATCGCTGCTTAAATTTAAATATACGGATACGCAATTAGGATCTGAGTGGGTTGTACTAACCAGTAATCAGGCATTCTTAAACTCTATAGCGATTACTGATCTATCACCCGTTACCCCCTATTTAAAAACACGTATTACACAATGGACAGATCAGAAACACAGCCTGCTCCCACTCCTTAAGCTTTGATATATGAAACCGTTCACAACAAAAAAGCGCGACATATAGTCGCGCTTCTAAATCACTCTAAATACAATTAACTAGCCCCTAAATTGAGCCTTTAATTGGCCCATGCTCATGATGAACATGCGGGTTTTGCCCACGTTGGCGCAGTAAATGGTCCATTAATGTAATCGCCATCATGGCTTCCGCTATTGGGATTGCACGAATACCCACACAAGGATCGTGACGACCTTTAGTGATCATTTCCACCGCTTCGTTTTCGGTGTTAATACTGTTACCAGGAATAGTAATACTCGAAGTGGGCTTAAGTGCAATCGATGCAATAATATCTTGCCCTGTAGAGATACCTGCAAGCACGCCACCTGCATGATTTGAAGTAAAACCATCAGGTGTTAACTCATCGCGATGCTCTGAGCCTTTTTGCTCAACCACATCAAAACCATCACCAATTTCAACGCCTTTTACTGCGTTAATACTCATTAATGAGTGAGCAAGCTCTGCATCAAGCCTATCAAATACTGGCTCACCTAAACCAACGGGTACATTCTTAGCGACTACTTTTACTTTAGCACCTACTGAATCACCTTGTTTTTTAAGGTCACGCATGTATTCATCAAGGGCTTCAAGCTTGCTAGCATCAGGGAAGAAAAATAAATTGTTTTCAACTTCATCCCAATCGTAACTTTGCGCTTTAATTGGCCCAAGTTGACTTAAACATGCACGTACTTCAATACCATGAAATTGCTTTAGGTATTTTTTCGCAATAGCCCCTGCCGCTACGCGGATAGCTGTTTCTCGCGCAGATGAACGGCCACCACCACGGTAATCGCGCAAGCCGTATTTATGCCAATAAGTGTAATCGCCATGACCTGGACGAAATACATCTTTAATTTTGCCGTAATCTTTTGAACGCTGATCGGTATTTTCAATCAATAAACCAATGCTAGTACCGGTGGTTTTACCTTCAAATACACCAGAAAGAATTTTTATTTGATCGTCTTCGCGGCGCTGTGTTGTATAACGACTTTGCCCCGGTTTGCGACGGTCTAAATCAATTTGTAAATCAGCCTCTGTGATTTCAAGGCCTGCGGGCGTGCCATCCACAACACCGCCTAGGGCAACGCCGTGGCTTTCGCCAAAGGTGGACACTTTAAATAGTTGCCCTATGCTATTACCTGCCATTAACTTTCCTCATTCCTAATGACTACTAAGTACCGAGCCTTAGGCTCGGTTTTAATTTTTATATTGCTCAGTCAGCGAAATATTCAACTAGCTGCTTTTTGCTGATCACAAATACGCCTAAGCCACCTTGTTCAAATTCAATCCATTCAAACGGTGCGCCAGGGTAAAGTGCATCCATGTGTACCATAGAGTTACCTACTTCGACAAATAACAAACCGTTATCAGTTAGATGATCTGCCGCTTCACTCAAAATTGTACGAGTAACATCTAGACCATCATGACCTGACGCTAAGCCAAGCTCTGGCTCGTGGTGGAATTCACGGGGTAAATCAGCCATATCTTCGGCATCAACATACGGTGGGTTGGCCACGATAAGATCATACTTTTGACCAGGAACACCACTAAACACATCTGATTGAATTGGTAAAACACGATCATTCAACTGATAATCAGTAATATTAATATCGGCCACTTCGAGTGCTTCATACGAGATATCAACGGCATCAACTTGTGCTTCTTCAAACGCTTGTGCTAGTGCGATTGCGATACAACCAGAGCCTGTGCATAAATCTAAAATGCGGTTAACTGATTGTGGCTCTTCAAGCCAAGGGGTAAAACGATTATTGATCAGCTCTGCAAATGGCGAGCGTGGTATAAGAACACGTTCATCCACATAAAAAGGCATATTTGCAAACCAAGCAATGTTAGTCAGATATGGAACAGGAGTAAAATCGTTAATACGCTCAGCGATTAAGCCTGCAAGGCGATTTTTTTCGGTGCTGGTTAATCGTGCATGCATTAGTTCTTTTGGTGCATCGATCGGCAAACTTAACGCCGGTAGTAATAGGCTAACAGCTTCATCCCACGCGTTATCAGTGCCGTGACCAAAGAAAATACCACTACTAGCAAACTGGCTGGTTGTCCAACGAAGCCAATCGTGCAATGTTGAAAGTTCTGCAACAGCTTCATCTAAGGTTGCTTCTTCTATTAGTAATTCGCTCATGTGTTCCTGCCTGCTACTTTCAAAATATTAACTCAATCGGGGCGCATCATTGTCCCCATGATTGCCCTATTGTAACGCCTTTTCTCTTGCTTTTTCCTCGATTTTTAGCATTTTTTTGTTTAGACTGCCGCCATGAAAAAAGATCCTTCCTCAAACAGCCAAATCAGCACTGACGACATTGACTTGTTTCGTCAAAGTATTAGTGGTGCCCGTGTGTTTAAACAAGACACTCACCGTTTTGCCAGTAAACCTAAAGTGTCACAAGCTAAGCAATTTGCCCAGCAAAAAAAGCAACATCAGTCAGAATTTTTCTTTTCTGATGAATATGTGCCAGATATAGACACACATGGCACAGTTAATTATGTGCGAGAAGGCCATGACCGATTTTTAGCTAAACAACTGCGTCGTGGGGATTTTATTCCTGATTTAACATTAGATCTGCACGGTTTAAATAAAGAAATCGCAAAAGATGAGCTAGCGGGCCTAATCCATGAATGCAAAAAGAAGCATTATTACTGTGCCTGTGTAGTGCATGGCATTGGCGGACATATCCTCAGACATAAAGTACCGCAATACCTTGTACAACACCCAGATGTTATTGCTATACACCAAGCGCCTCTTGAATATGGTGGTAAAGGCGCGGTACTTATTTTAATAAACTTACCACAAAGCGATGAATTTAGGCGTTAATAACACGCTGTCAGTTTCATATTTACTTTAACTTTAAGGCAAAAAAGCCGTGCATATTTTTTCAATTATCTTTCCGCTGATTTTTATTGTGGCTCTGGGTTACGGCTGTTGTAAGTTAAAGTTTTTTCAGCAACAACATATTGCTGGCCTAAGTAAGTTTACTTTCTATATTAGCTTACCTGCTTTTTTATTGCTGAATATGTCACGTATTGATCTACAACAGAGTATTAGTTTGTCGGCTTTTCTCAGTTTTTACATTCCGGTTCTGTTGGTTTTTGCCAGTGGCATACTCATCGACCGATTCTATCTAGCGAAAGAAAAAAACTACCAAGAGCACAGTGTCTTTGGTTTAGCCTCTAGTTACTCAAATATGGTATTAGTAGGAATACCTATTGTGATCGCGTCTTTGGGCAAAGAGATGATAGCGATTGCATTTATGATCATTACTTTTCATAGCACGCTTTTATTTGCATTGACTTATTTAATAGGCGCCAAGGGAAGCGAACATGCTTTTTCATGGCCAACATTTATTAAAAGTATGGTACTTAATCCAATTGTGTTAAGTATTGGTTGTGGACTTTTATTAAACATCAGCGGCATTCGTTTATTTGATAATTTAGCCAATAGTTTAGACTTATTAGCAACACCAGCTATTGCCTGCGCACTCTTTGTTTTAGGTGCAAACTTGGCGTTTTACAAAATAGCTGCAAATTGGCAACCTGCATTAATTGCCTCATTAATGAAAATTCTTGTACTTCCGGCTGGGGTGTTTTTAATCGGCAGCTATGTATTTGTACTCGACAGAGAAATTTTAAATGTGTTGGTGTTATTAAGTGCCTCCCCAGTGGGAGTTAACGCCTACCTCATAGCGAGTCAAATCGGCAAACATCAAGTTACGCTTGCGGGAGCTGTGGTACTGTCAACCGTATTAAGTGTGATTAGTTTTAGTTTTTGGTTATCGGTTTTACTATAACCGCTTATTATTTCATTACAGGTACTGCCACCTAGAGTGAATAAGGTGACTTTAGGGACTGCAAATCATTATTCTCAGCCGTAATATGGCGTACCACTAACTACCTGTTTGAGCCTATTTACACACCTGACGCAGGGAAAGCACAAAAATAAACCCCGCATAAAATGCAGGGTCTATCATTAAACTAAGGTGCTTATTAAGCGCCTTTACTGTACTTTTGGCAGAACACTATTGTGTTTATAGTGCAGCGAATACTTCATCCGTTTTAGCAGCACAAATAAAATCATTTTTATGCAAGCCTTTAATTGAATGGCTCCACCACGTTACCGTCACTTTTCCCCACTCAGTTAATAGGCCAGGGTGATGGCCTTCATCTTCAGCCATATCGCCCACTTTATTAGTAAACGCGATTGCTTGCTTAAAGTTTTTAAACTTATAAACACGCTCTAATTGCATAATGCCATCGCGTACTTCTGGCACCCAATCTGGGATCATCTTGATTAATTCAGCTAACTCGGCATCTGATACTTTTGGAGCGTCTACGTGACAGGCTTCGCATTTTTGTGCGCTTAATGATGACATCTTAAATCCTTAACTTGCTAATTTTTCTTTAGGAGGAAACTTTGGGTCATGTAACCCTAATTCTTTTGCTTGGGCAACTAACGCCATAATATCTAATTGTGAAATATCAAATAAATCATGGATAGAATTAATGGTGTAGTACAAAGGTTGCATAATATCAATTCGATATGGCGTACGTAATACATCCAATACATTCATTGGGTTTATCTCAGGCTTGTCTGAGTACACATATTGTGTTTCACCTGGGCTTGATAGAATACCGCCCCCATAAATGCGTAGGCCTTCATCAGTTTGCATCAAGCCAAATTCTACTGTAAACCAATACATACGCGCTAAATAAACGCGATCTTTTTTCTCAGCCGCATACCCTAACTGGCCATATTTATGAGTAAACTCAGCAAAATCAGGGTTAGTAAGCATGGCACAGTGACCAAATATTTCATGAAAAATATCCGGCTCTTGCAGATAATCAAACTCTTCTCGGCTACGAATAAAGGTTGCAACTGGAAACTGTTTATTCGCTAGCAAACGAAAAAATTCATCAAAATCAATTAACGCCGGCACAGGCGCAACTTGCCAGCCCGTTGTCGCTAATAATACCTCGTTAAGCTCACTTAACTGTGGAATACGATCATGAGGAAGGTTTATTTTTTCAAGGCCTTCCATGTACTCATTACACGCTTTGCCTGCAATGCATTTTAACTGGCGTGCGACTAATTCTGACCATATTTTATTTTCTTCTTCGCTCCAGTGGATCACCCCATTTTCATCGGGAGTTCTGGAGGTGTATTTACTTGCTTTAGCCATAATAACCTTCTTAGTGTTAAACCGGTGTCGGTGTCAACGTGTTAAAGGGATACTAAGCAAATGTAAGACAAAGTTTAATAGCTGAGCCAATATCAGTAATTGATACCGGCCCCAAATTTGTACACGTTTAATTACAGAGATAAACCAAAAAGTTTACACCCTTTATTTTAAAGGGGCTTACAACTACAAAAGTGTAAACTTAAGATAACAAACTAACGAATACTGGTAAAGGCATGGTTAAGATCGTTAATTATGTCGTTAACATCTTCAAGACCAACAGATAGTCGGATCAAACCATCGCTGATCCCCGCGGCGGCTCTTTCTTCTGGTGAATACGGAGAATGAGTCATCGATGCGGGATGCTGAATAAGTGTTTCTGCATCACCTAAACTCACCGCCAGCGTGCAAAGCTGTGTACTATTAATAAACTGTTCGCCATCTTTGAGGCTGCCCTTTAACTCAAAAGCAATTACGCCACCGGCCGCTTTCATTTGCTTGCCAATAAACTTGAACCCAGGATGAGATGCAAGCCCCGGGTAGTAAACAGTATTCACTTGTGGGTGTTGCTCTAAAAACTCAGCAATAATTTGCGCGCTCTCACAATGGCGCTGCATTCTGATAGCTAATGTTTTTAACCCGCGGTTTATTAGCCAGGCATCATGAGGACTAATAGTTGCGCCAATGTCTTTAAGCACCGTCATTTTAATTAATGTAATGTGCTCTTGCGAACCACATACTAACCCTGCGACCACATCGCCATGGCCGTTTAAATATTTAGTGGCGCTGTGAACAATCAAATCAATGCCGTAATCCATTGGCTTTTGCAGTAACGGGGTAAGAAAGGTGTTATCTATTACGCTAATCAAGTTATGCTGTTTTGCCACTTGTCCTATTAGCGCTAAATCAATCACTGCCATCGTTGGATTAACTGGCGTTTCTGCAAAAATCATTTTTGAATTTGGCTTAATTGCATCGCGTAATTGTTGTTCATCGGTCATATCCACAAAGGTCACTTCAATTCCCCAGCGTGGCAGCATATGAGCGAAGAACGCAAACGTACAACCATATAGAGCACTTGATGCCACTAAGTGATCGCCTTGCGACAGGAAGCTTAATACCGAAGCAGAAACAGCCCCCATTCCCGTTGCTGTCGCTGCAGCAGCTTCACAGCTTTCCAGTTGTGCAACCTTTTGCTCAAGTTCAGTAGTAGTTGGATTACCTAAGCGGGTATAAATATAACCAGGCTCTTCACCAGCAAAACGCGCAGCCCCTTGTGCAGCACTGCTAAAATGAAACGTTGATGTTTGATATAACGGTGCGGTTAACGCTCCATGAGGATCGTTGGCTTTTTCTGGTCCATGAATGCATTGACTGTCGATGTGGAGTGTGTTCATTGTTTGATCTTTTTTGATTATTATTAATATGATAATCAAAGCGTATCAGCTGATAGATCACAAGCATGCCGGATGCTCAGATGGCTATCATCTGTACAGCGCTTTTTAAGCACTGTACAGATATCTTGTCAGTTAACTGGCTCGTCTTGCTCTTGAACCGTCTTTTTACGAGAGACTATTTTACTTGCGATTAACTGTGCGGTGCCTTTGAGTAAACTGCGCTTATGCTCGAGCCGCGGTAATGGACGACTTAACTCCATCGCTTTATAACCGATTCGTGCCGTAAAAATACCAGCACTTAAACCTTGTGCTGCACGCCCAGATAACTTGCCCAACAGCTCTGCACTGAGTGCCGTAGCAGCTAAGTCTGATACTAACTCCGCACTACCAACAAACATAACCTGTTTGATCAGCATTTTATAAAGCTTAATACGGCTTGCATAACCAAAACCAATACCGTAAATACGGCCAATTTGTTCAATTAGTTTAGTACCACGCCACAATACAGCCATCATATCCACCAGCGCCAAAGGGCTAAGTGCTACTAATAAACCTGATTCAGTGGCAAACCGGTTGATCAGCTTTTTAGCTTGAGTATCTTGTTTTACCAGTAAGCTATCAGCGTATAAAGTCATGATCTCTTTATCGCTGTGATGATGATCAATACTGGCTTTAAACTCGTCAAAGCCTGTTAATTGCTGATGCTTGTTTAGCTTTTCAAGCCATGGCAATGCTCCCCCCACTTGTTCACTGTTAAGTAAGCGGTCGGCTTCATGACGATGCAATTGATTGCGCTTTAAACTACGCAGCATTCTATACTCGCGCCATAACAGCTTGCCTAATAACAACACCCCACTCAGCACTGCAATTAAGTACACACTACCTAAGATAATTGACTGCTCAAATGTGAACACCATGGAAAATATAAATTCCAGCAACACCAAAACAATAAAGCTAATGGCAAACACGGCTTTCAGTGTTTGCCATTTTGACTTTTTATAAACTGGCGCTAAATCAATCTCTTCATCCAACAGTTCGTCATTTATTGCTTGATATTCATATTCTCCTTGATCAATCACTTTTGCTGGAGTTAAAGCAAGCTCATTATCTAAAGGCTGCTCACTGGTTTCAATGCGTCTTCCAGCTTGAAAACCGGGTGCGGTCTCACTCATGTTAATTTGTCTCCTAAAAGGTACTGCATGACATGATCCAAACGAATATGTTTTAACTGTTTATCTGGACTTGGCATTGGCGCAAACGATAAAAACTCAAATCCATGGCTTGGCCACTCATCTTTACCTAGGATACGCATGGGGGGCTGTGGCGGTAAATACGTTAGCCATTGTGACTCAGCTAATGGTTTACCATAAATACAATTAAGCGTTTTACCTTGCTCAACTACCTGCTTTGGCATGGTGGCAGCAATCGAGGACATCGCCATAGTTTCAATTTTAACGCCATCAAATTTTAAATGGTTACTTTGTTCATGCACTAACGAATCTAATAACAGCGCTAAGTCTTTATGGTGCGCACTGCTTATGTGATCCGATTTGTTGGCGGCAAATAGCAGTTTATCGATATTGGGTTTGAATAAACGTTTTAAAAAGCCCGTTTCGCCATAATTAAAATGAGCAAGTAATTGTTTGATCACATCACCTTGCTCTTGCAGCGTCTCTGATCCTTCATTAAGCGCGCTGAGTACATCAACCAGCACGATTTGCCGATCAAAATTACGAAAGTGTTGACTATAAAATGGTTTAACCACTTCTTTTACATAAGCATCAAAACGCTTTTTCAAATGCGCTAAATTCGATCCTGCAATGATTTCATCAGTAAACTTTGCAACCGGAAAAAACAATAAAAGTGGGGCGCCTTGTAATTCACCGGGCATCAACATCCGCCCAGGTTGTAACATGGCAAGCTTTGTGTCTTTTTTTAGGCCGATTAATAGCGTTTGATAATGTGCAGCAATCTCGCTCAACGCGTTTTCATCTACAGGAGCATTTAAATCAAGTTCACTCAACGCGGTTAAAAATGCCTGCGCTTTTTCAACCCGAGGAGAGCGTTGTAATAGCGCATATTGCTGCTCACTCCACTGCTGATAGCTTTGCTCTAGCATTGGTAAATCAAGCAACCATTCACCAGGGTAATCAATAATATCTAAATACAAGGTTGATTGCGGAGCAAAGTGGCCACGTAAACCCGAGTCACTGCGATATTTAATAGCCAAGCGCAACGTGTTTATACGCTCAGTTGAAGCAGGCCATTGAGGCTGTCCTTCTAGCGGTAATAACGCACTTAAGGCCTTTGAATAATCAAAAGTCGGTATCGTCAATGCTTGTTGCGGTACAATTTTGGTCGCGATATGACGCTGTTGCTGCATAACATCAAAAAACGGTAGGTTTTTATCTGTTGCTTGGCTGGTCAAATGTTTCACTAAGGCGGTAATAAAAGCGGTTTTTCCACTGCCGCTGAGGCCAGTAACCGCTAATTTTACATGTTGATCTAAGCTACGATGTACGGCTTTTTCAGCCTTTCCTTTGAGCTTATTAAAGGCGTTTTTTGCAGATGAAGTATTTATCATAATGAGCTAGCACTTCAGCTACATAATTACTTAGTCTAAAGTGCTATTAAATCCTTTATAGCTTATTGATTTCACGGCTAACCGTAAACTCTGTTGACGTTACATAGCGTTCAATTTCTTGTAAGCGCGTATCAACACGTCCCAAACGATCTTTTAAATCTTGTAAAGCACGACGTGGTGGCTCACCTTTTTGCCATACTTTAAATTTTACTTCAAGCGGATCTTCATGTAACGACGTATCAGTTTTACCATGTGCATTACGGGGTTTTTTATCTAGGATAAACCACGCTGCAATATAAATAACAAACACGAACGAGCCACCTGTTAGTATGAATGCTGAAACAGTAATTATACGTACTAGCCACAATTCCATATTGAAATAATCACTGAGTCCTGCGCATACACCTGCTATCTTGCCGCGTACTGGGTCTCTTAACAATTCTCGTTTAGTACTCATATTTTACGCCTCCACTGTGGGGCCTCTTGATCAAGTAAAGCTTCTAGTGTTTCTATTCGATCAGCCATTTTCTCAGCTTTTTGCGCAAGCTCAACTAATTGGCGATGTTCGTGCTCGCTCAAACCTTGACTTACTTGCTTTTTGCTTCGGTAATGTAAAATTAACCAAAGGGGTGCGACCACAACCATAAAAATGATAATTGGCGCAACAAACACTTCTGCATTAAACATAACCCTCTCCTACACAATCCGTTTATTTAAGCATAGGGGGAGATGCTCCCCCTTTTATTAATTATTGGCTTTATTTATCAGCAAGCTTCTTTTTAAGCGCTGCAAGTTCGTCATCAATTTTTTCATTTTGCTGTAATTCAGCAATTTCATCCGCTAATGACTTTTTGCCTAAATCGTACGATTCTACTTGTGATTCTAGTCCATCAATCTTGGTTTCGTAACGTTCAAAGCGATTTAGTGCATCTTCTACTTTAGAGCTGTCGAGTGCTTTTTTCACCTCAAGGCGCGACTCTGCCGAGCGCTGACGTAAAATAATTGCTTTTTGACGTGCTTTTGCGTCTGCGAGCTTATCTTGTAACGTGCTCACCTCTTGCTGTAACTTGTCAATGTGTGATTCAACATGATTTAGCTCTTCTTCAACAGCAGTCACCGCTTGCGCTGACTTTTGCTTTTCAAGTAGTGCGGCGCGGGCTAAATCATCACGATCTTTACTCAAGGCAAGCTCAGCTTTATCTTGCCACTGGGCAACTTGCTCTTTCAGTGTATCAACACGACGTACTAGTTCTTTTTTCTCTGCTAATGTTTTTGCAGAGGTTGAACGTACTTCAACTAACGTGTCTTCCATCTCTTGGATGATCAGACGTACCATTTTTTCAGGATCTTCAGCTTTATCTAAAATGGCATTGATATTAGAATTAACAATATCTGCAAAACGCGAAAAAATTCCCATAACATTTACCTCTGTAGTGTTTAACTTAATTGGTCTGCAGTTACTATTACAATATGCTTGCCAACTTTATAAAACATAAAATACAGTAATAATTTCATAATGTTAAACTAAAAATACAAATTCCTTTAGTTCTTCTTGATTATGAAATACACTAACTGTTAGTAAAAATGACTAAGAGTTAGGGAATATGAGCCAATTTCGCCAACAAGATAATTTACTCGGCCAATCAGACAGCTTTTTAGCTGTCCTTGATCAAGTTTCACAACTGGCAAGTTTAGATAAACCTGTGCTGATTATTGGTGAACGTGGTACGGGTAAAGAGCTAATAGCAGCGCGGTTACACTTTTTATCAAAGCGCTGGGAGCAAAACTACATTAAGCTCAACTGTGCGGCACTGAACGAAAACCTGCTTGAAAGTGAATTATTTGGTCATGAAAGCGGCGCATTTACGGGAGCAAGTAAACGCCACGAAGGACGATTTGAACGCGCCAACAGCGGCACTCTATTCTTAGATGAATTAGCCAATACGTCCGCCATGGTGCAGGAAAAACTATTAAGAGTAATTGAATACGGCGAATTCGAACGTGTAGGCGGTAAGCAAACCGTCAAGGTCGATACCCGCCTAGTGTGTGCAACCAATGAAGATCTCCCTTATTTAGCCGAGCAAGGCGAATTTAGAAGCGACTTACTCGATAGACTCGCGTTTGATGTTATTACATTGCCTCCCTTGCGAGAACGTCAAGAAGACATCATGCTACTGGCCGAGCAATTTGCCATGAATATGGCCCGAGATTTAGACTGGCAACTATTCAGTGGCTTTACCCGCAGTGCCATGGAAATATTACAAGGCTATGACTGGCCAGGAAATATTCGTGAATTAAAAAATGTTGTTGAACGGAGTTTATACCGCCATGGTAATGAACATATTCCCGTTCACCAGATTATTTTAGACCCATTTGAAAGTCGCTTTAGACCAAAGCAACGGATCAAAAAGCCGATCACAAAAACAGCAGAGGCGCCCCCTATTCCTGCTGCCACTGAAGAACCGATTGTTGCAACAACGCGTACACAATTTCAGTTTCCTTGTAGTTTAAAAGCGCTCTCCAATGAGTTTGAAATTGATTTAATAAAAAAAGCGTTGGAATTTAGTCAATTTAATCAAAAGAAAACTGCAGAAGTACTTGGTTTGACGTATCATCAACTACGAGGCTATTTGAAAAAATACAACTTGTTAGATCAACAATAATAGTCAGAGGCTAAACGGGTGTATAAATTATTACTTGGAATCTTATCGCTATCCCTAACGGGATGCTTAGATACCAAAGAAAAGACGTTAGAAGAAAAGAACCAGGGCTTAGTTTATTGCGCTGAGGCTAATCCTGTGTCGTTTAACCCGCAAGTAACGACTACGGGTTCAACTATCGATATTATTGCCAATCAATTATATGACCGTTTGATCAGTATCGATCCGGTTACCGCAGAGTTTAAAAGCGAACTCGCCACTGATTGGAAAATAAGTAAAGACGGTAAATCAGTCACTTTTACACTCCGTAAAGGGGTTAAGTTTCATACCACGGCTTACTTTACACCAAGCAGAGAGTTTAACGCCGATGATGTGATTTTCACTTTTAGCCGTTTATTCGACGTGTATAACCCTTATCATTTTGTTGGTAATGCTGACTACCCCTATTTTCAAAGTGTTGGAATCGATCAGCTGATCCGCCAAATAGTCAGAGTGTCTGACTACCAAGTGCGCTTTGAACTATTTAATGCTGAAAGTAGCTTTTTAGCTAATATGGCGACTGATTTCGCCGTCGTGTTATCTCGCGAATACGCCATGCAATTAAAGCAGCGCGAGCAACTGAATTTATTTGATCAATACCCTGTTGGTACAGGTCCTTATATCTATAAAGAATATCGACGCGATCACTTAGTGCGCTATTATCGTAATCCTGATTATTGGAAGCACCACGTTGTACTTGAACAATTGGTCTACGACATAACGCCAAATGGTACTACACGCATTGCAAAAATGCTGACCAAAGAGTGTGATATCACGGCACATCCAAGCAGCGCACAGCTGAGTATTTTAGCGCAACGTGACGATATCAACGTACAAAAAGAAACCAATTTAAACATAGGTTATTGGGCGTTTAATACCCAGCGACCGCCATTTGATGACTTGCGCGTGCGCCAAGCACTGGCTCATGCTATTGATGTTGAAAAAATCATGCAGGCTGTTTATTACGGCAATGGTATTCGAGCACAATCATTATTACCACCAACATCGTGGGCATATCAGGCACAACCTAAATTACCCACCTTTAATCCGGATCTAGCTAAAAAACTATTAATTGATGCAGGGCTGCCAAATGGTTTTGATATGACTATTTGGGCGATGCCTGTAAGCCGTATATATAATCCTAACGCGCGTAAAATGGCTGAGCTAATGCAAAGCGATTTACGAAAAATCGGTGTCAACGTCAGCATTGTTGAATATGAATGGAATACCTTTATTCAACGAATTGGTGAACATCGCCACGATAGCGTTTTATTAGGTTGGGCCGCAGATACCCCCGATCCAGATAACTTTTTTAGTCCGCTGCTTAGTTGTACCGCAGCATTTAGTGGTAAAAACTCTGCAAATTGGTGTAACCCTGAGTTTGATTTATTACTCACTCAGGCACTCGACACCACGGATCTAACCAAACGTAAAGAATATTACCAACAAATACAAGCCATGCTGATAAATGAACTGCCGCTACTGCCATTGGCTCATGGTATGCGTTTTCAAGCCAGTAGCGCTGACGTAGAGGGTATTCCTCTTGGTCCATTTGGGGCAATTTCCTTAGCTAATGCGAGGAAAAAATAATGGTATTACATTATATTTTGCGCCGCTTAGGCTTACTGTTTTTCATGATGTTTACTTTAAGTGTATTTACATTTTCGCTGAGTTATTTGTTTCCCGGTGATCCACTTAGTAATTTAAGTGGCATTAGTAATACCAGCTTTTCACAAACCAGTGAGTTACAAGAAAAATACCATTTTGAAGATAATTATTTAATTCAATATTTTGCGTTTCTGGCCCGTATTGTACAAGGCGATTGGGGCCTATCTTTTGCCTCAGGAGATAGCGTATTCAGCCATATTATTGACCTCTTTCCGGCAACTCTGGAACTCAGTCTTTATGCATTGATTATCTCAGTAGTGGTTGGTGTGCCAGCGGGGATATTTGCAGCGGCATATCACCACCGATGGCCTGATAAACTGGTTAACTCTACCACCTTGGTGGGTTACTCTATGCCGGTGTTTTGGTTGGCATTGCTATTGATTATGGTGTTTTCATTGCAGCTAGGTTGGTTCCCAATGTCTGGGCGGATGGGTTTACTATACGAGATCCCCTACCAAACA
This sequence comes from Pseudoalteromonas sp. S1727, assembly GCF_005886375.1. Classification (NCBI taxonomy): domain Bacteria; kingdom Pseudomonadati; phylum Pseudomonadota; class Gammaproteobacteria; order Alteromonadales; family Pseudoalteromonadaceae; genus Pseudoalteromonas; species Pseudoalteromonas sp. S1727. The sequence continues at coordinate 3,720 of NZ_PNDT01000018.1, read as the reverse complement.
GGCTTTATTTTACTGGATATTATCCTCGCTGACTTCCCGTATGCTGGTATGGCAATGCTTGATGCCTTACATCACTTAACATTACCCACCATAGTGCTGGCAATGTATCCAACTACCGTATTAGTGCGTTTTACTCGCGAGTCGATGTTACATGTACTTGATCAAAGTTATATTAAAACTGCTCGAGCCAAGGGCTTAAACCGCGCCCAATTAATTATCCATCACGCGTTACGTAATGCGCTATTACCCGTTATCAAACAAATTGGTTTGCAGTTTAGCACCTTGATCACACTTGCTATGATCACCGAGGTCATTTTCTCATGGCCTGGCATTGGTCGTTGGTTAATTGATAGTATATACCAACGGGATTACCCAGCCATTCAAGGTGGTTTATTAGCGGTATCGATGTTTGTAATTCTGGCAACCATTATTGCAGAATTAACTTATACCTTGTTCGACCCGCTGTCACGGAATCAAGCGCATGGCAAAGTTTAATTTATTTTCAGAAGAATCAAATAAATCGCCACTGGCGCGGTTTTGGCGAAAGTTTAAATCCAATCACCCCGCCGTTGTTGGGCTTTGGATTTTTATTGCCTTTGCCATTTTAGCTGCCGCCGCACCACTGATTGCCCCTTATGGAGTAAACCAACAGCACAGTGATGCCTTGCTGATCCCTCCATCATGGCATGAAATGGGCGATGTACGCTTTATTTTGGGTACAGATGACTTAGGCCGAGATGTACTCTCGCGATTAATGAACGGCGCAACCTATACTTTTGGGTTATCCGTTATCGCAGCACTTATAACCACAGTGATTGGTGTACTCGTGGGTACTTTTGCAGGTATTAGCCGTGGATTACGCTCAAGTTTTTTAAACCACTTACTTGATATCACCTTATCAATCCCCTCCTTACTATTAGCTATTATTATTATTGCAATACTAGGTCCTGGATTGATGAATACCGTTTGGGCGATTATTTTAGCCTTATTACCACAATTTATTCATTCGGTACGAAACCTGATTGTCACAGAGCTTGGAAAAGACTACATCACCGCATTTAAACTCGATGGCGCCTCTAATTGGCATATCCTCTCACGGGGAATTTTCCCTAATATTTATGAGCATATCGTGGTTATTTTTACTATGGCGCTTTCGACCGCTATTCTTGATATTTCAGCATTGGGCTTTTTAAAATTAGGCGCACAACCTCCCACCACCGAATGGGGCGCAATTTTAGCTGAAAACCTTGGTTTAATTTATTTGGCGCCTTGGACTGTAGGCTTGCCCGGGGTATTACTCTTTTTAGCCGTGCTGTCGACCAACTTAGTTGGCGACGGGCTACGCCAAGTGCTTAAAGCACGTAAGGCTGACTAAATGCAATTACTTGATATACGAAACTTAACCATAGAGCTACGTACTTCAGATACAGTGATCCGAGCCGTAGATAGAGTGAGCCTGAGCCTCAAAGAAGGCGAAGTCCATGCATTGGTTGGTGAATCAGGATCTGGTAAAAGCTTGATCGCCAAAGCCATTGTTGGCGTTTTAAATAAGCGCTGGCATATCACCGCCGACCGGATGCACTGGCGCGGTGTTGACTTAATGCGTTTATCAAACGAGCAGCGCCGTAAAATTGTTGGCAGCGATATCGCCATGATTTATCAAGATCCCAGTCGCTGCCTTGATCCAACCGCCAAAATATTTGAGCAAATTGCTGAAACGCTTCCTGAAATAGCAAGCTCTGGCTTTTTCTTAAAGCGCAACCGCGAGCGCAAAGAGCGTGTCAAAGCATTGATCCATAAAGTGGGCATTAAAGATCACGAGAAAGTACTATCAAGCTACCCTCATGAGCTCTCAGAAGGCGTGTGTCAAAAAGTAATGATTGCAATGGCCATTGCTCGTACCCCTAAGTTACTGATTGCCGATGAGCCAACTACCGCCCTTGAAAGCACCACTCGTGCACAAGTCTTTAGGTTATTAAAAAGCTTAAATCAGCTGAAAAATATGTCTATTTTAATGATCTCTCATGAACTTGAAGAAATCGTCAACTGGTCTCATGGCATTCACGTACTTTACTGCGGACAAATGGTTGAAGCTGGCCCAACCCAACGTATTTTTACTTTGCCACGTCATCCGTATACACAAGCGTTATTAAAAAGCTTGCCAGATTACGAGCAAGGGCTTGCTCATAAAGAGCCTTTTTATGCGCTCAAAGGGACAATTCCCACTTTGCAACATTTACCAATCGGTTGCCGACTAGGCCCTCGTTGTCCACAAGCCCAGAAAGCTTGTGTTGTTACACCGCCTTTAACTAAGCAGCATGGCCACAGCTATGCGTGTCATTTTCCTTTAATTAAGGCAATGAAATAATGCAACCTCTGTTAAAAGTGCAAGCCTTATCGAAAAGCTTTAACCTTAGAGCTGGCTTATTTTCACGAAAACGATTCGAAGTATTAAAAAACATTTCATTTTGCCTAGAGCAAGGTGAAACACTCGCTATTATCGGCGAAACAGGTTCAGGAAAAAGCACCCTTGCAAAATTGCTTGCTGGAGCTGATAGCGCAGATGCAGGGCAAATTTTACTCAGTGGCAATATCATTGAAGACAAAGGCATTCGCGACCAACAATGTCGCCATATTCGGATGATTTTCCAAGACTCAGAAGCTTCATTAAACCCGGGCCTCACCATAGGCGAAATGCTCAACGACTGCCTGCAATATAATACTCACTTAGATAAACAAAGTCGTGCTGAAAAAATCACCGCCACCTTATCTAAAGTAGGCTTGTTAAACGACCACCAACATTATTACCCACACATGTTCAGTGGTGGTCAACTACAACGAGTCGCCCTCGCCCGCGCATTAATTTTAGATCCCAAAGTGGTGGTACTCGATGAAGCGTTATCATCTTTAGATCCATCCGTACGCGCGCAAACCGTTAACCTGTTACTCAAGCTTCAACAAGACACTGGCCTAAGCTATATTTTGATCACCCACCATTTAAGTCTCGTACGCCATATTAGCGACCAACTCGTGGTATTGGATCACGGTGAAATCGTTGAATACGGTAAAACTAGAGATGTATTTCAAAATCCAAAATCAAAAGTCACTCAGAAATTGTTGAGCTGTTGAAGAAGTTATAGCTGTAAGCCGTAAGCTGTCAGCTATCAGCTATCAGCTATCAGTTTTAGAGCAGCCCGGCGTTAAATTTTACCGTTGGGTGTATGTTGAAGGAAAAGATTCGAGGTGAAAGGTTCTAGGAAAAGCCAGAGCAGCCCAGCGTTGAATTTATCACCGTAGGTTGAGTAGAGAGCAACGAAACCCAACATTTAGTGTGTGAGCTGGTAGACGGTTTAGAGCGATAAGCGGTCATTGAAAAGTTAAATTTATTCCTGCTTATTTGAGTAGAAGCTTAATTTTGTCCGATAACATTATTAAACGCCGTTTTGGGGAAAAATAACACGCTTAGTTCCCCGCGGTTTTAATTACTTGTTTACAAAGGTAATTATTGGTGAAATTATCAGGGTATGTAATATACGCCGTTTTGGTGTGTTATAAACCACCAAAATAGTGTTCAATAAAATGTTGAACAAAGCCGCTACGCGGAGCTAGCAACCTCTAGCATAATTGCCACACTTGTCATTGGGACTTCCCCCTATTCACCGGAGAAAACCAATGACCCCATTAAGACAACGCGTCATAGACGAGCTCCGTTTAAGAGGC
>NZ_PNDT01000179.1:0-3944 GCF_005886375.1 Pseudoalteromonas sp. S1727 | reverse complement strand
AACAAGGCATAAATTTTGACATGTAGTTGTTCTCGGCAATTGCTCCTGCATTGCTCTACCTCCTGCATCCATGCAGTCGTACATGAAAAATTTATAACGCAGTTAGCGCTTTATTTAGCCCGCTAGAATGGTTAAATATTTAAGTCGATTGGTATTAGTACTTAGATCAGTTCAGCTAGCATGCTTTCATCATATGCTACTAACTGTTCGTTATTAGCAATTTTGCTCACGTAATCAGGATTAGCAATAAATGGGCGGCCAATAGCGATTAAATCGAATTTATTACCATTGATCGCAGCTTTTGCAGTATCAAAGTCATAACTGCCCACTCCCACTAAGGTACCTTGATAATTAGCCCGTAAATATTCTGAGGTAGTTTTGTCTTCAAGGCTTGCAAAGCGCATGCTGTCATCAAAAATACCACCATGTAAATAAGCCAAATCACGAGTATTTAATTGTTTTAGTAGATAATCAAATACGGCTTTATCACGGCTATCTTCATCCATATTAAAGTAAGCACCAGGCGATAAACGCAGCGCCGTTTTATCTGCCCCAATGGCAGCAATAACAGCATCGACCACTGCTAATGCAAAACGCGACATATTCTCTGGTGTTTGGCCATATTCATCATTGCGCTGATTAGCAGCAAAGTGTAAAAACTGATCAATCAAATAGCCATTTGCACCGTGAATTTCTACGCCATCAAACCCTGCTTCAACAGCGTTTTCTGCCGCTTTTGCATAATCGGCAACTAAGCCTTGAATATCGTCAAGAGTTGCAGCCTTAGGTGTTTGATAGGTTAATTCACGCATCCGTGGTACAGAGCCTTCAACACCAATTGCTGATGGTGCTAACACTTCGCCATCAAAAAAGTGTGGATGTGCAACACGACCTACATGCCAAAGCTGCGCAAATATTTTACCGCCGTTAGCATGTACTGCCTCTGTTACTTTTTTCCAACCTTGAATTTGCTCGCTGGTAAATAACCCCGGCGTATTTGGGTAACCTTGCGCATCTGGGCGGATTATCGTGGCTTCGCTGATAATTAATCCGGCTTCTGCACGGCGTGCATAATAGTCAACCATCGCTTGGGTTGGTACTAAGTTATCGTCCGCCATACAGCGTGTTAAAGGCGCCATAAGTATGCGATTTTGTAATTCAATACTGTTATTAAGTTTAAATGGTTGCAGTAGATCGGTGGTCATTATTATCAATCCTTATCTTGAATGTATATTCAAGATAAGGGCGAAGCATAAAACATTCAAGTCTAATTTTGAATATTTGTTCAAGATTAAGTAAACTGCGTTCACCAGTTACCCTAAGAGAGCGCTATGAGAGTTGCCGAATTTGACCGCGAATATGTATTGCGCCAAGCGATGCTTGCTTTTATGCAATGTGGTTACGCGAAAACCAGCATGCAAAAATTAACGCAAGTAACGGCCCTCCATCCCGGTTCTTTATATGCTGCATTTGGTAATAAAAAAGGTATTTTTTTAGCCGCTATTGAGCAATATCAAGCTGATCGTAATCAACAATTCACGGCTCTTTTTTGTGATCAAATGCCGGTTTTGCCGAGTTTGCGCCTATATTTAGACTCCATCATTGCTGAATGTATCAGCGGTGATGCCATGAAAGTATGCTTACTCACTAAAAGTATAAGTGAAGTTGAAGGGCAAGATCTGCAAATAAGCCAAGCGCTGATGGCAAATTTAAACGCCTACGAAAATGCCCTTGCCATACAATTTAAGCGGGCTATTGAACAAGGTGAAATAGCCAATACACGCACTGGTGAACAACTTGCTCGTTTTTTAGCTATGGGTTTGTATGGCCTAAGAACTTACGCACTAACTAACCGCTGTGAACACGATTTGCAACAGTTAGCAAATGATTTATACCACGCAATCTGTAATTAATTTTAAACTAATCGACATAATGTCATATTAGTCAATATACTAAGACTAAAGCCATTCAAGAGAGAGCCGAGCAATGAGTAATGCAATTTTAGCAGCATCTGAGAAGTTTGAGACAATCTTAAATTTAGGAGCAAAAAAAAGACTCGCCTTTATGTTTGAAACCGTGCAAGAGTTCAAACAAGTGTGGATACTAAATGACGAAGATGGCTGCGTAATGCTCGCCAACGAAGATGATGATTGTGTACCAGTATGGCCAGAACGAATTTATGCTGAAGCATGGGCAACTGGCGAGTGGGAAAACTGCACAGCGAAAGCCATTCCATTAAAAGATTGGCAATCACGTTGGACACCAGGCCTTGAGCAAGACGACCTACTCATTGCCGTATTCCCCACCGAAGAAGACGACGGCACCATTTTATTTCCAGATGAATTTGATAGCCAACTTAAAGCACCTAAAAAGCGCTATTAATCATACAACCGTATAAAGCAAAAAAGCGACCCAAGGTCGCTTTTTTTGAATCTAATGGCGGTGAGGGAGGGATTCGAACCCTCGTTAGGGATTAACCTAAACACACTTTCCAGGCGTGCGCCTTCAGCCACTCAGCCACCTCACCGCAAGCGTTAATTTATAACGCGGCGTAATAGTATGTAATCACGCTCAGTGGTGCAAGGTGTTTTTCCCTTTTGCCAATTAACTGCTTAGTAAACAAACAAAAAAGGCCGCTGAGAGCAATATCAGCGGCCTTATCTTCATAACCAAGTTTAGCGCTTAAGTGACGCTGAGAAATCAAGCATGCGATTAAGCGACTTGAGTGCGCCTTCACGAAGGTCCATATCTACAAACACTTCTTTGCCAGTTGCATCTAATAACGCTTCCTCAATCGCTTTGAGGCCGTTCATTGCCATCCATGGGCAATGCGCACAACTTTTACAGGTTGCGCCCTCACCTGCTGTTGGTGCAGCAACAAATTCTTTATCTGGGCAAAGCTGCTGCATTTTATAAAAAATGCCGCGGTCGGTGGCCACAATAAACTTTTTGTTATCCATTGTTTGCGCAGCTTTAATTAATTGGCTGGTTGAGCCTACAGCATCAGCTAGAGCAACAATTTCGGCTGGTGATTCTGGGTGCACTAATACACCCGCATCTGGATACAGCGCTTTCATGTCTTTTAAGGCTTTGGTTTTGAACTCGTCATGTACGATACATGCGCCATTCCACATGATCATATCAGCCCCAGTATTCTTTTGAATATAGGCGCCTAAGTGTTTATCTGGGCCCCAGATGATTTTTTCGCCCATTTCATCTAAGTGTTCAACAATCTCAAGCGCACACGATGAGGTGACGATCCAATCGGCACGTGCTTTAACAGCTGTTGATGTATTAGCATACACAACCACTTTACGATCAGGGTATTGATCGCAAAATGCAGAAAACTCGTCAATCGGGCAACCAATGTCTAGTGAGCAGGTTGCAGCAAGCGTTGGCATAACGACAGTTTTATTCGGGGTTAAAATTTTAGCTGTTTCACCCATAAAACGTACACCCGCGACAATGATCATGTCAGCATCGTGTTTAGCGCCAAAGCGCGCCATTTCTAACGAGTCAGCAACACAACCGCCCGTTTCTTCCGCAAGTGCTTGAATTTCAGGATCAGTATAATAATGGGCAACCAATACCGCATTCTTATCAATCAATAGTTGTTTGATACGTGCTTTGTATTGCGCTTGCTCATCAACGTTCAACGGAGCTGGCTTAGGAGGAAAGATATAACCTTCAGGCATAATAGTTTGAGCTAAACTCATTTCTCGACCACTTAAATCTACAGTGCATTTATGGGGCGAATTATACGAGAATATAAAACTAAATAACAGTAGTGCTCATAAATACCACTCGACTTAACTATTAAACCATTTAAGCGGGCTAAATAAAGCGCTAACAACGTTAGTAATTTTTTATGTACGACTGCATGGATGCAGGAGGTAGAGCAATGCAGGAGCAATTGCAGAGAACACTAATTTATATTTTAGATT
>NZ_PNDT01000178.1:0-1198 GCF_005886375.1 Pseudoalteromonas sp. S1727 | reverse complement strand
ACCCTATACTGTAAAAGATGCGGCGCTGAATACCTCCGCAGCGGCAACAGTGACCGTCACTATCACGCCAGTGAACGACATGCCTGTGGTACAGGCGGTGAGTATCAATGTGGATGAAGACACGCCATCAGCAGCAACGGCGCTGCGCAGTTTAGCAACGGATGTGGAAGACACTACGCCCACAGGGGATATCACCCTTGTAAGCAGCCCAACGTCAGGGCAAGTGGTGTTAGATCAAGCTGCGGGCACCTTTGTGTATACCCCTGATAGCAATGTCACAGGGCAAGATAGTTTCAGCTATACCTTAACCGATAGCGAAGGCGGGGTATCACTGCCTGCAACCGTTACCGTGAATATCGGTGCTGTGAACGACCGTCCTGTAGTGGCTGATGACAGTATTAACACCGATGAAGACACCGCCGCGACCTTGGCTATTTTAGCCAACGACACAGACGTGGAAGACAGCGGCTTTAACGCAGCGAATGTCAGCTTAGAGAACAAAGGCACCGGCGCTGGTATGTATGACTTTGCGGATGTGAGTGTCAATTTGGATGGCAGTTTAGCGATAACACCTAAACAAGATGTCAACGGTGTGTATAGCTTTACCTACACCCTCACCGACAGTGAAGGGCTAAGCTCAATGCCTGCCACCGTGACACTGACCATTAACGCCATCAATGACGCCCCCGTTGCCATGGATAACACCGCACAACTGCAAGAAGAAGGCTCATTTGAGGTCAACGTACTGGGTAACGACAGCGATGTGGATACCGGCGACAGCTTAGATGTAAGCAGTGTCAGCATCGTCACTGATGCTGTAAATGGTCAAACGCAAATCACCGCAACGGGCGCGATTATCTACACCGCCAACGCCGATTACTTCGGCAGCGACAGCTTCACCTATACCGTCAAAGACAGCAACGGCGCAACCTCCAACGTGGCTACTGTGACCATGACGGTCAACCCAGTGAATGACGCGCCAGTCGGCCAAGCACAAAGCTTGGCATTGGATGAAGACGCCAGTTTATTGATCACTTTACTTGCCACGGACATTGAAAACGACAGCTTAACTTATCGCATTGATAGCGATGTGAGCCAAGGCACACTCGTGCAACAAAGTGCGGATAGCTGGCTGTATACACCCACAACTAACTACAATGGCAGTGACAGCTTTAGCTTTATTGCCAACGATGGCGCG
>NZ_PNDT01000177.1:0-15751 GCF_005886375.1 Pseudoalteromonas sp. S1727 | reverse complement strand
GCTGCCCTGTCATCACCCGCAGCTTCGTCAATCAAGCCGTCGATGTCATCTAAATCAAACTCATCGTCTTCTTCAACTAGTTCAGGCTCTGCTGAGGTTGATTTATTAGTACTTTGCTCGTCGATCAAGGCGTCGATGTCAAAATCACCACTTTCACCTGCTAATTCTTCACTGAGTGCAGCTAATTCATCATCTGAGTCATCTTCTTCGGCCACGACAGGCTCATCGCTATCATTTGCGAAGAGATCATCTAAATCAGCAGCACTCAAGATACCGCCATCATCAGAATCCGTCTTCATATCTAAATCGATATCGTCACCCAAACTATCATCATCTGTTTGGTCAAAATCTTGTTGCATGAAAATATCGAGCTCATCTTCTTGCTCTTTATTTTCATCATCAAATACGATGTCATCGCTCAGTAAACCATCGAGTTCGTCTTGATTTAATAAGCTATCCCCATCTTCAAATTCATCATCAATGTTGTCATCAAAAATAATGTCGTCATCGTCTGGTAAAATATCGTCATTCACATCGTCCAACTGCACACTTAAATCATCAAGATCATTGGGCACTGGATCAGGAATAATGGGGTCAAGTGGAGGGCCTACATCATCAATATCATCTGCGGTATAACTTGGGCTTTGCGGTAAAAATTCATCATCATCTGCACTCTCATCTTGGCTGTTATTACGTTTACGTAAAAACATGATAATGGCAAAGATGACCAACAAGGCAGGTATAGTCATTAATAGTATGAGAACTAGCGGGTTGGCTAATAGTCCAGCAAAACTAAACTCGCTAGTCTCTTCGAGCTTTTTTGCATTTTGTTGCTCTATAATTTCATTTTGCTTGGCGATTAATTCTTTTAATTGTCGTTGAATTTCACTGTCTTGGCCGAGTTGCTCGCGAATGCTCTCAAGCTCTTTAGAAACTCCTGTAAGCTGCTGCTTTAGTTTATTATTCTCAACTAATATCTCTTCAACATTATCCACTGATGACTTGAACTGTTTTTGCAGTTCGACCAGTTGCGTACCTTGCTGCGCTTTAATACTGTTGATTTCTTGTTTTAATTCTTGTTTTGCTTCATCAACATCAACTTTACGCGCTTGAGTAACTTTCTTTTGTGATGCGGTTATTTCGCTTGTTGTCAGTGTGCCGTTTTTCTTTTTTTCCCATAACTCATCATCCTGCTCAGAGCGTTGCTTTGCCAATTCAGGGCTTACAGCTTGCATCTCAGCTAATGTAGGGATTTTTAGATACGCGCCATCACGCATATGATTCAGGTTTTGATCTAGAAATGACTGAGGGTTTTTTTCATAAAAAGCCTGCATAACCTGATAAATACTTACCGAGTTATCTGGTCGTACTTTTGCTGCAATACGCCATAATGTATCAGTCGGCTTTATTGGCCCGATTGAACGTCCTTGAACGCCATAGTCAACGCCTTTAGGCCCTTTTAATTGAGCTCCGTCTTGGGAGTATATCGGTGTTACCACCAATGCAGACGCTAATAAGAGGAGTGAAGCTAAACCGCGCATGCTGATCCTTTAATGTTTAAATGTTAACGCAGCACCTAACAATTAGGCACTTAAACATTGATTATTTCTAACAGAAATAACTTACATAAATAGTTAATTAAATTTTTATTGCAAGCTCTATTCCAGTTGCAGACTATAAACCAGTTGCAGTCTAATATCCATCGCAACACTTTGATACGTAATGGCTTAAAATTTCTCAGCTGAAAGAGTTTGTTTTCGTTAAGATTAAGTTTATACGCTTTTAGCTGCTATGCGGCAATTATTTGGCGGTTAAAAAATAAAAAAGCGGCAAATTGCCGCTTTTTTAATCTTTTATTAAAGGTAGTTAGCTATTAGCTCTTCAGCTATTTGCACACTATTAGTCGCAGCACCTTTACGGGTGTTATCACTAACAACCCACATATTTAAGCCGTGGGGATGAGAAATATCTTGGCGTAAACGACCAACATACACAGTATCGTTACCACTGGCATCTGATACAGGTGTTGGGTAATCCCCTTCATCATCAATTAACTCAAGACCTGGGGCATCATTCAATAGCTGTTTAACATGTTCAAAGTCATATGGCATACGCGTTTCAAGGTTAATTGCTTCACTATGACCAAAGAAAACAGGTACTCGTACACAAGTCGGGTTAACCGCAATAGTAGTATCACCTAATATTTTGTGAGTTTCGTTAACCATTTTCATTTCTTCGCGGGTGTAACCGTTATCTTCAAACACATCAATTTGTGGAATGACGTTAAACGCTATTTGCTTTGGAAATAATTGGTTATCTATTGGGCGCGCATTCATTAAATTAGCAGTTTGTTTAGCAAGTTCATCAACCGCTTGTTTACCCGCACCAGACACTGCTTGATAAGTTGATACATTGATACGATCAATGCCATAAGCATCATAAATTGGTTTTAACGCCACCATCATTTGAATAGTTGAACAATTTGGATTAGCGATGATGTTGCGATTTCTAAAATCAGCAAGACTTGCAGCGTTAACCTCTGGTACAACTAATGGCACTTCAAAGTCGTTTCTAAAATGTGAGGTGTTATCAATTACAATACAACCTGCATCAGCTGCTATCGGTGCGTATTTTTCTGACACACTTGCCCCTGCCGAGAACAAGCCGATATGTGCTTGGCTAAAGTCAAACCCTTCAACATCTTGCACTTCGATAGTTTCACCACGAAATTTAATATCTTCACCGGCACTGCGGCTACTTGCCAATAGAAATAATTGATCAACAGGAAACTTACGATCTTCTAACGTTTCAATAATTTGGCGACCAACAAGGCCTGTAGCGCCAAGTACGGCAACATTATATTTTTGTGACATGTGTATTCCTCGTTTAACAACCGCCATTATGGCCGCTGCTTAAATTTTAAATTATTCGACTACGAAACCAAGCCCAGATAAAAGCGCTTTATTGTGTTTCGCGCCTGCAATAGTTACAGTGCTAAATTCACGACGGATCGGGTACTTTTTGCGTAAACTATCAAATCCATCCGTTGCTAGGTTACGCCGTAAAATACCGTCATCACGACGAACATCGTAAACAGCATGGATCAATTGACCTAAGTCAGCAAAACTGAACGTTTCTTGTAATGTGATTTGGGTAATAGCCGGCGTTGGTAAAAAATCAGCTAAGGTTTTATTTGCTTGCACACCTTTGTGTACACACAATTTTTGATACAGCATTTGTGTGCCACGAGCTTTACCCTCTAGTGTATGTCCTGCTATATGTACACTGGCATAGCGCACATATTCGAGTAGCTCTGTGAGTATGGTCGGCTCGTTTTCCCATACATCTAACACTAAATCCAATTGAGCACCGTTTTGCATCACTTCTAACAAGGCTTTATTATCAATGACATCACCACGACTGGCATTGATCACTGTCATGCCTGATTTTAGTGAAGCTAATCGCACTTTATCCAGTAAATGTAAGGTTTTATGTTTGCCCGTGGTCACCAATGGGACATGAAAAGTAACAATATCAGCTTTAGCGAGGAGTGTATCAATGTCGATATGCTCTGCTAATTGCCCTGCTTCATGCTTAGGCGGATCACACAGCAACACGTTGACATCAAGAGCTGCAAGCTTCTCTCGTAAACAACTCCCTATGTTGCCAACACCAACTATACCGATGGTTTTTCCCTCTAAGCTAGTTGCATTTTCTTGGCACAATGCAAACAAACTGCTAATCACATACTCAGCAACCGCAACAGCATTACAGCCAGGGGCACTGGTAAAAGAGATATTACGTTGATTGAGTAAATCGGTATCAATGTGATCAATGCCAATCGTTGCCGTGCCTACAAATTGTAATTTATCAGCGTGACTTAACAACGCTTGGTTCACAAGTGTGACTGAGCGAGTTAATAATACATCAACATCAATTAGCTGTTCACTTTGCAATGTACGACCGTCAAAACGCGTTACTTCACCAAAATCAGCAAAGTACTGCTCAACGAGTGGCATGTTTTGATCCGCAAGAATTTTCATTAACAAGTCCAGTTGACACGAAGAGGCGCTATTGTAACGAACCTCAGCCACTTTTGAAAACGAAAAAGCCGAGCAAGTTGCTCGGCTTCTAAACTAATTCGTCTTGACTAAATTAGCCTTTGTACTTGCTCATTACTAATGTAGCGTTAGTACCACCAAAACCGAAGCTGTTAGACATAACAGTATTTAGTTCAACGTCTTTACGCTCAGTAACAATGTTTAAGCCTGCGGCTTGCTCATCTAGCTCATCAATATTAATTGATGGTGCAACAAAACCATGTTCAAGCATAAGCAATGAGAAAATAGCTTCATGAACACCAGCGGCACCTAATGCGTGGCCTGTCATTGCTTTCGTTGCGCTGATCATTGGTGAATTACTACCAAATACTTCTTGAATTGCGCCAAGCTCTTTAACATCACCAACCGGTGTTGATGTGCCATGAGTATTTAAGTAATCAATGCTATCTACGCCTTGCATTGCTTGACGCATACAACGCGCCGCACCTTCACCTGACGGAGCAACCATGTCATAACCATCTGATGTCGCACCATAACCAACTATTTCAGCATAAATGTGAGCACCACGTGCAAGCGCGTGCTCAAGCTCTTCAACAACGACAATACCGCCGCCGCCAGAGATAACAAAACCATCACGATTAGCATCGTAAGTACGAGAGGCTTTTTCTGGTGTTTCATTATATTTAGTTGAAAGTGCACCCATAGCGTCAAATTCCATTGCTAGAGTCCAGTGTAGCTCTTCACCACCACCGGCAAAAACAACGTCTTGCTTGCCTAGCTGAATTTGTTCTACAGCGTTGCCAATACAATGCGCAGACGTCGCACATGCTGAACTGATTGAGTAGTTAACACCTTTAATTTTAAACGGTGTCGCTAAACATGCAGAAGTCGTACTGGCCATAGTACGTGGCACCATATAAGGGCCTACACGTTTAACGCCTTTTTCGCGTAAAATGTCAGCTGCTTCTACTTGCCATTTAGATGAGCCGCCACCAGAACCAACAATGATCCCTGTACGTTCATTTGATACTTGCTCATCTGACAAGCCTGAATCTGCAATCGCTTCAGCCATTGAAATATACGAATAGGCTGCGGCATCGCCCATAAAGCGCATTGCTTTACGGTCAACAAACTCTTTAACGTCAATATCAATTTTGCCTGATACGTTACTGCGTAAATTATATTCAGCAAATTCAGGGTTAAAAGCAATCCCGCTTTTCCCTGTTTTTAACGATTCTAACACTTCTTCTTTGTTGTTGCCGATGCTTGAAACAACACCGATGCCCGTAATAACGGCTCTTCTCATGGGTAATTACCTTAGCTTGATACTAAATTGTGATCTATTTTACGCTGAATTTTATAACTAAGTGGTCAGCTTTCTAGCGTACACATGTACTCTGAACGTATAGCTTATAAATAACGCCAGACTATTTCAAAGAAAACACGTAAAATAATGAAAAAAAGTACTCTTTAATTAATTGCATGCCATGATCAAAAACGCTGATATTCACTTTAATCACTTAGGCACTCCCGTTGCCAATAACTTCGACGACGTTTATTTTTCTAACGACGACGGTCTGGCAGAGTCCAATTACGTGTTCTATCAACAAAATGATATTCCCAGACGATTACAAAATCATGACCGATCACATTTTGTTATTGCTGAAACTGGCTTTGGTACTGGGCTTAACTTTCTTAATACGTGGCTGCAATTTAAAACTCACTTAGCCAATAGGCAGCATGACGAGAATAAAGTTCAAAATCAACAAAACGTTAACCGACTCTATTTTATTTCTTTTGAAAAGTATCCCATTAAGAAAAGTGATTTAGCGACTGCATTACAAGCATGGCCTGAACTGGCACTATTGAGTAAACAACTCTTACAGAATTACCCAATTAACTTGGCAGGCTGCCATCGCCTTGAATTTGATAACGGCTGCGTTGTTCTCGATTTATATTTTGGGGATGTACAAGAGTCGATTAATAATATGGCTTATAACCAATTAGGGCTGATTGATGCTTGGTATTTAGATGGTTTTGCACCGAGTAAAAATCCCGACATGTGGCAACAAAGCTTATTTCAGCGCATGGTTGATATTTCTCGTAATAATGCCACCTTAGCAACCTTCACTGCCGCAGGGTTTGTACGCAGAGGGTTAATTGCAGCAGGCTTTGAAGTGCAAAAAGCCAAAGGGTATGGCCGCAAACGAGAAATGCTAACGGGCAAGTTAGCGCAAGCAAATAGCACACATTCAGCTCCGCCTTATTTTGCTAATCAAGCAAGTCAATTAACCAATGTTGCAGTTATAGGCGGGGGGATTGCCAGTAGTGCCGCGCTTTATAGCTTGGCGAAGCGAGGAATTAAGAGCCAATTATTTTGTCAAGATAGTCAACTTGCAATGGGCGCGTCTCATAATGTGCAAGGGGCTGTTTATCCTCATTTGCAAGCCAAAAATTCGCCACACAGTGAATTTTTTGCGCATAGTTTTTTATATGCAAAGCGTTTGTATCAGCAATTAACGACTAATGGCTATAGCTTTGACCATCAATGGTGCGGAGTGCTGCAACACGCTGTTAAGCAGCCTTTAGCAGAGCGCCATCTAAATATTGAAACCAAACAACTTTGGCCCAATGCGTTAATGCACAGTGTGACCCCAGAGCAGGCGGATGAAATAGCGGGGGTTGAGTCTGGTTACGCAGGGGTGTATTTTCCCTTAGCTGGTTGGGTTAACCCGCCGCAACTAGTTAACGCTCTCTTTGAGCAAGCACGTGCCCTGTCTGATATACAAAGTCACTTTAACTGTGACATCGACACACTTGAAAAAACACCCAATGGTTGGATACTCAAAAGTGAGCAAGCACAATTCGGCCCATTTAGTGATGTTATTATTTGCGCTGGCGAGCATAGTGATCGTTTTACACAAACTAAAGCACTGCCCATTGTAGGGGTCCGAGGTCAGGTATCCCATGTACAAGCAAGCGAGGCGTCTAAAAAACTTAAAACGGTACTGTGTCATAAAGGGTATTTTACGCCAGCCTATTTAGGTAAACATTGCATGGGAGCGACATTTGAAAAAAACTCAAAAAGCCGCGAAGTCACTGAACAAGACAATGTCAAAAATCGCGACCAGCTGCTTAATTTTTACGGCCATTGTGAGTTTGCGACCAGTTTAGGTGAAATAAATTCAGCCAAAGCGGCTGTTCGATGTAGTTTTATTGATCACCTACCAATGGCTGGGGAATGGGCAGAGCAAACCGATTATGTAACTGCGTTTGCAAACCTACGCTTGGGTAAGCGCTATCAGTATCAGCCATTACAACAACCCCAACAAGGCTTACACATACTTACGGGCTTTGGCGCCCGAGGCTTATGTAGTGCACCATTAGCAGCAGAGCATTTAATTGCCCATTTAAATAATGAGCCAAGCCCGCTGAGTGAGCGCGTAAGCCAAGCAATTCATCCTGCACGTTTTTTAGTGCGTGACTTAATTCGTAATAAAATTTAGTGTAAGTGCTTTATAAATAAAATTCAGTTTGCAAGAGGCATAATGTGAAAAAACTAATACGGGCTACGCTGATAATACTCACGTTTACTGCATTTTCGAGTGATGCAGGTTTAAGCTCAGTCCCTTTGCCGAATGACTTTAAATCAACCTTACAAATTGCCGATGACTACCCGCTCGTACAAACGGGTTATTCTGCGCAATCAGTTACTGATGTTGCAAAGTTTTACCTTTTAAAGCTTGGTGAACCACAATTAACGCGAGGTAATAATACACGCATGACGTTATTTTACGCGTCAGGAAGTGACAATATCCGTATTAGTCTTTATGCAAATGACTATAAAACAGAGATTGCCATCATGGTTACCAAGTGATCGCTTTTTGACCTTGCGGCACGTTGAATACGTATGCATATAACAAAAGGTTGAGCCGAATATAAAACAATCGTAGTTTGTAATTTACACAATTATAACAATACGATTTTTATGCATTATTTACTCTTAAGCTTAATACTCTTCATCAGCTTTGTTAGCTATGGCGAGCCTGTAAAATTACAAAGTTACTCAAAGGATACATCCCTCCCCCATAAATTATTAATTGCAGCATTGGATAATGCAAACTTGGACTATGTTCACCCATACGAAAGTGATAAAGACATTTCAAATGCGCGTATTTTAAATGATGTAAAGATAGGTCAGCTCGATGTCATGTGGAGCATGACCTCGCAATCCCTTGAGCAAGATTACCAAGCGATATACATCCCACTTTTTAGAGGCCTTCTGGGTATGCGCTTAGCAGTTGTCACCGAGCAAAATGCCGATCTTTTTAAACAGATAAGTAACTTAAATGACTTAAAAAGGTTTAGTGCAGGTCAAGGTAAAACGTGGCCAGACACTACAATTTTAAAAGAAAATGGCCTGAATGTAGTCACGACACTAAAGTATCCAAACCTATTCCCAATGCTTGAAGGTGGGCGATTCGATTATTTTCCACGTGGCGTCAATGAGCCCTGGGATGAGCTAATCAATTATCAGGATTTAAACTTAACCGTCGACCCATACATACTATTAAAATACACCGCACCACTGTATTTTTTTGTTGCCAAAGAGAATACACAACTTGCAAATAAGCTCACACAATCGCTTAATAACATGATTGCCGATGGCAGTTTTAATCGCATGTTTTTTAACGACAGTCAGGTACAAATGGTATTGCAAAAAGCTAACTTGCAGCAGCGGACAATTATTCCATTAAACAACCCTAACCTAAGCTCAATGACCCCACTTTCCCGCCCAGAACTTTGGTTCGACCCACTTAAAGAGAGAACCGTAACAAAATGAAATCATTACAATATAAAATAATTATCGCGCTCAGCATTTGCCTAGTTATCATTTTTTCTTTCGTTGTTAGTGTTAATTATTACCTATTAAAAAATAGTGAAACTGGGCAATGGCAAGAAAACATAACCGCATTGGATCAACAATTAACCGTGATCTTAGCTGAGCCCGTTTTTTCATACGATAAACCACTGATTACACAAATTATAAATGCCTTCGCAAATAACCATAACATTCAACATATAGAAGTCGTTGATCATCGTAACAAGCTGCTAGGTGTAGTTGGTCAAAAAAACAATGGCCAAGATTTACTTACTCACCAATTACCTTTATTTACTGCTGAACAAGCAATTGGCGCAATCAACATTAAATATAGCCAAGATAAGCTCAATGAAGGTATTTTTAAAGCGGTGCAAACCATGGTGATCACTTTGGCTATTTCATTTTTACTGCTCGGTGTGACCCTCATTTACGTGTGCCGTTTTATCATTATTAAACCCATTGTTGGTGTAAACCAACTTGTTGATGAATTAGTACGCGGCGGCGGTGATTTAACCCAACGTATTAACTATCAATCGAGTGATGAAATTGGCTATTTAGTCGCAGGTTTTAATCGCTTTATTAACGAGGTTCAGCAAATCATTGCCAACCTCGGTAAAACAGCCACAGAGCTGGAGATCATTGCAGGCTCTGTAAATGAGGCCACGGTCAGATCTAAATATGAAGCAGAGCAAGAATATGCACTAACTGATGCCGCTACCTTATCATTAAGCCAACTTAGCGAAGCAACCAAAGAAATTGCATTTGGTGCAACCCAAACAGCAGATCAGACAGCTAAAGTACAAAGCTTATGTCAAGAAGGACAGTTAAGTATGGGTAATAACAGTACTTTGATCCATGAGCTAGAAAAACAATTAGATCATACCGCAAGTGTGGTTGAACAACTTGACAGTCGCAGTAATGAAATAAGCCAAGTGCTCGACGTCATCAAAAACATTGCCGAGCAAACAAACTTACTTGCGCTTAATGCGGCGATTGAAGCTGCCAGAGCTGGGGAGTCCGGTCGAGGATTTGCCGTGGTGGCCGATGAAGTTCGTGCACTGGCGAGGAAGACATATCATTCCACATCTGAAATTGAGGCCATTATTGGTGCACTACAAACCAACGCCAGCGAATGCGTAGCCGCTTCTCAAAAAAGCAAACACGTTAGCAGCCAAGTAATTGTAGCCAATGAGCAAAGCCAGTATGTGTTTCACAATATTGCGCAACAAGTTGACGAAATAAATCTGATGAATGAACGAATAGCTGCCAGTTCAGAGCAGCAAACACTAACCACACAAGGGATTTTAGTCACGATGGAAAAGATCAACTTTGGGGCAAAATCACTAGCTCAAGAAGCTGAACACCTTGATGTGACGATAAAACAGCTTAACGACTTAGAAAAAGGTATTGTACAAAAATTAGGGTTATTTAAATATTAAAAATAATTGGCCTGCTGTTTAGGCTGGCCAATTGTCATCTTAGAATTGATACTCAAAACCCAAAGCCCATTCATTTACATCATTTTCTTTTAACTTGTAATGACTAAAATTAAGAGAAATATCTGTATTTTTTAATATCGGGTAAGCTAATTGCCCGCCAAAATAAGCCCGAGTGTTAGATGCATTATTTTTAATTGTTTGCCCCGAATTGTTTAGGCTTTCAATTGAATAGTGGTAATAAAATGCGCCAATAAAGAGCTTGCTCTTTAGATACCCTATGTGTGGGAAAATATAAGCGGTTTGCAGTGCAGGCCCTTGACCTAATACAGGCACTGTTTGCGATAAGCTCTGATGAACATGATCTGGTTCAAGCGTATCACCAACAAAGGACATACTTCCTTCACCTAAATCAATATAGCGCAGGCCAAGTTGCCAATTTTCAGCCATTGTATAATGACTGCCAATAGACCAACTTACATCCGTATCGTCATAGTCGCTCTGAGCAAAAACAGTATCTCCCTCAATAGAAGTGACGCCTGCCACAGTAGCATAGCCGATTTTGGCATCAATTGACCACTCACCAGCTAACGCCGATTGGCTTGACACAGAGACTGTCGCTAACAATACCCACGGTGTTAATTTTGACTGGCGACGAATTATAATGACCCCAATCATCAACAGTAATAACGCGCCTCCCATACTTCCTGACGAACTATTTTTTACCGTTGCGGTTGTATATGCTTTCACTGTCACTTTAACCTCCCCTTTGCTACTGGCGCCTTTGCTATCTGTTACTGTGTATGTAATAAAATCCATACCTTCAAAGCCAGGCTTCGGCTGATAACTTAAAGTATTATCAGGGTTAATGGTCACATCACCTTGATTGGCGATTGCGTCGGTGACGGTAAGTGTATCGCCATCTGCATCCGTGTCATTGCTCAGTACATCAATAACAATGTCGGTACGGTCATTGGTTGATGCACTGTCTGCTGTTGTTGTCGGTGCACTGTTGACAACAACAGTTATCGTGGCAACATCAAACGCTGTGCCGCCTTGACCATCAGATACGCTATAATGAATTGTGGCAGTACCAATAAAGTTAGTTATCGGTGTATAACTAAGTTGATTATCAACAATAGTGACTTCGCCAAAGTCTACACTTGCACCAGTAAGACGTAGCTCATTTGCATCTGCATCACTGTCATTCTCGAGTACATCAAGCGTAATAGCATTGTCCATCGCGATGGTTGCTTGGTCTGGTTGAGTTACGGGGTTCGTGTTATCTGTTTTAACAACAGCTATCCCGCCTGGGTCGACAATTTGACCATTAACTAAGCCGTCAGCATCATTGCCTCCCCCATCAGCCATACGTAATTGTACGCACCAATCCCCTTCATGTAGGCCTTCTTGCCATAACTCACTAGATGGTGATGGACAATAACCTTGCTCACCTTGGCTAGAATAAACTTGATCTCCTTCTATGCTATCAAAGTCTCTCCACTCATTATCTATTAGCTTACGGTAAACCGCATTGGCAGGAATGGGCATACGTTGCGGCAATACAATATTATAGTGTGCACCTATTGGCTCTATGCTTGTAATAACAAAACCAAAATACCCACCCGTATTGATCATGCCCTCATCACCTAACAGTTCTGAAGATAAGATTTGCAACCCGCCGCTACTCGTTAATAAACCTGAGTAAACTTTTCTTAAACAGCCGCTCACCTCTCCTTCGACTAAGAATCGTGTTGTTTCATTAACTTGTTCTGGCATGACATAACACATACTGATTGGATCTAAATAATCAGCAATCCCATCATGATCACTGTCTTGATAACCCTCTAAAATATCGGGGAGTAAGTCTTTATCTGTATCAGCTGCGGTTAACTCCGGTAATTGTGCAACCACCTCCACATAGCTAGTCACTGTACTTGATAAGCTTTGTTGCGCATTGTCAGTAGCGGTAGCAGTGATAGCATAAATCCCCTCTGTGAGTTCAGCTGTTGAAAACACGAAGCTATCTGAGTTATCAGCCAAATTCATAATACGCTCATCCTCTACTTGCCAACTGAGTGAAATACTATCCTCTGGGTTGTGATCAGATGCGATGGCACGAATAGTAACCAAGTCGTTATTGGCTAATACAAAGGGCCGTGTTTGATTATTTTGCTCAATAGTCGTTAACAGAGTCGGTGCAATATTTTGCTCTGTAATTGTTATGGTACTTGAAGTATCTGCTACCAAATTAACGCTTTCAGCAAGGGTGATGATCAGAGTTTCATCTGGTTCAACGTCACTATCTGCAAATATAGTAAAGTTAATCTCGCCTACTAAACCTTGCTCTATCACCACTTCGCCAGCAACTAGATCATGGTCGTCCTCGCTGGCAGTTCCTGAAATACTATAAGGAATTATTACCGGGTAACTCGGTGCGGTTCCATTTAAATAAACGTATGTGGTGTAGCTTTGTTGCTCAGCCACTACTTTATTCTTCTCAATAGTTACTTGTGGATGGACAAATACCTGTTGCTCAGCCATTGCCCAATTACCGTTGCTATCGGTAGTTTGCCAATATACTTGATGTGCACCAGGGGCAAACAACATATTTGGCTCAACAATGCCTACTGCAAGCGGGTTCCCCTGCTCATCAAAGGCTGTCGCGGTGCCCAATTTAACCCGTGTAAATAACCCTGTTGCATTTATGCTAACATCTGCAGGTGCTGTAATTGTTGGCGCACCATCTATGCTGCCATTAAAACTAAGCGTAGCAACAGCACGGCTTCTAGCCTTTTCTGGATCAGCAATCATATATTCTATATTGATACTGCCCTGTGTGCTTGCGGCCAACTCAAATAGTAATTGATTATCAACAATCGAGACTGTGCCTACACTCGCTTTAGCGCCAATAATACTAAGCGTATCACCGTCAACATCAGTGTCATTAGCAAGAACGTCAAGGGTATATTGACCACTTTGCGTAGGCGTTAGATTAAAAGCATCTGCCAAAGCCACCGGTTCATCATTCACGGGGGCAACGTTTATTACTACAGTCGCAGTTTGCGAGCTATCTTTGCCGTCAGATACTGAGTAACTAAAACTGTCACTACCATGATAATTCGCCTCAGGTTGATAGCTAAATACTCGCCCTTGCACTGTTAAGCTACCAAATTGTGGCTCAGTGACTAGCTGTATCGCTAAACTATCTTCATCACTATCACTAATTTGTGCGCTAACACTGATAGCCGTATCTTCTTCAATATTCAGCTGCATATCATTAGCAATAGGCAACGCATTTACATACGTTACATCAATACTAAATTGATTAAGCGTGTTACTTAGTTGTCCATCCGTTACGCTGATCAAAATATTGCTATGTAAGCCGACGTTTTCCCGTGTCGG
The DNA here is from genome assembly GCF_005886375.1 of Pseudoalteromonas sp. S1727. Classification (NCBI taxonomy): domain Bacteria; kingdom Pseudomonadati; phylum Pseudomonadota; class Gammaproteobacteria; order Alteromonadales; family Pseudoalteromonadaceae; genus Pseudoalteromonas; species Pseudoalteromonas sp. S1727. The sequence continues at coordinate 1,967 of NZ_PNDT01000177.1, read as the reverse complement.
AACTCCGCTTAAGGTCCCACTGCGACTATCAAAAGTGGCCCAGTTCGGCTTGTTGGTAATACTAAATGATAGCGTTGTATTATCGATATCGGTCACATTAGGGGTAAACAAATACGCGGTGTCTTGCGCAATAGATGTTGCAGGTGCACCACTGATTGTGGGTGCATCATTAACATTCACCACTGTTAGTGCGAAAGGTGCTAAGCTTTGCGTAGCCTGTCCATCGGTTACACTCAATGTTATATCTGAATAGCGACCTACGTCAGCATTACTTGGCATGCCGCTAAGTTGCCCTGTTACAGAATCAAATGCTAACCAACTTGGTTGATTTTCAATGCTAAAACTTAAACTATCACCATCACTATCCGTGGCTGTTGGTACAAAGTTATATAGCGCATTTTCATTAATGGCTAAACTTGGCACCCCCGTTATTACGGGTACATCATTAATACTATTCACTGTGATTGAAACTGTATTAGGTGCTGAGTCGAGTAGTCCATCATTTGCAATATAGCTAAACTGATCTTCACCAAAGTAATTTGCATTACCTTGGTAAGTTAATTGGTCACCAGAGATAGTAGCCACACCATTGACTGGCAGATCAACGATTGTATACGTTAAGCTATCGCCCTCAATATCACTACCGAGTAAGTTTATAACTACAGCTGTGTCTTCATCAACGCTTGCACTTTGCGCATTTACTATTGGCGCATCATTTACAGCAGTAATGACTAACGAAACAACCGCAGATACCGAATCTAACTGACCATCATTAGCGACAAAACTGAAGTTATCACTACCATTGTAATTAGCGGTTGGCGTATACAACCAACTGTCATTACTTTGCTGCACTAGCGAGCCATGTAACGTACCTTCATCAATGCGATAACTCAACGCGTCGTTTTCAATATCTGAACCCGTTAGCGTGATCAATATCGTTTCATCTTCTGCTAACCGCAGAGTCTGTGCTTGTGCGATGGGCGCGTCATTAACCGGGTTGACCGTCATGGTCACAGTAGCCACGTTGGAGGTTGCGCCGTTGCTGTCTTTAACTGTGTAGGTAAAGCTGTCGCTGCCGAAGTAATCGGCGTTGGCGGTGTAAATAATCGCGCCCGTTGCGGTGATTTGCGTTTGACCATTCGTGGCATCTGTGACGATGCTGACACTGCTTACATCTAAGCTGTCGCCGGTATCCACATCGCTGTCGTTACCCAGTACGTTAACCTCAAATGAGCCTTCTTCTTGTAGTTGCGCGGTGTTATCCATGGCAACGGGGGCGTCATTGATGGCGTTAATGGTCAGTGTCACGGTGGCAGGCGTTGAGCTTAGCCCTTCACTGTCGGTGAGGGTGTAGGTAAAGCTATACACACCGTTGACATCTTGCTGAGGCGTTATCGCTAAACTGCCATCCAAATTGACACTCACATCCGCAAAGTCATACATACCAGCGCCGGTGCCTTTGTTCTCTAAGCTGACATTCGCTGCGTTAAAGCCGCTGTCTTCCACGTCTGAGTCGTTGGCTAAAATAGCCAAGGTCGCGGCAGTGTCTTCATCGGTGTTAATACTGTCATCTGCCACTACAGGACGGTCGTTCACAGCACCGATATTCACGGTCACCGTGGCAGGCAGTGATACCCCGCCTTCGCTATCGGTTAAGGTATAGCTGAAACTATCTTGCCCTGTCACGTTGGCATCAGGGGTATACACAAAGGTGCCCGCGACTTGATCTAACACCACCTGCCCTGACGTTGGGCCGCTGACAAGGGTGATATCCCCTGTGGGCGTAGTGTCTTCCACATCCGTCGCTAAACTGCGCAGCGCCGTTGCGATTGAAGGCGTGTCTTCATCCACATTGATACTCACCGCCTGTACCACAGGCATGTCGTTCACTGGCGTGATAGTGACGGTCACTGTTGCCGCTGCGGAGGTATTCAGCGCCGCATCTTTTACAGTATAGGTAAAGGTAT
>NZ_PNDT01000176.1:0-476 GCF_005886375.1 Pseudoalteromonas sp. S1727 | reverse complement strand
AAAGCATATCTAGGATTGTCTATAGGTTTTATATGTTAGATGTTAGATGTTATATGTTAGATGTTAGATTTTAGATTTTAGATTTTAGGTTTTAGGTTTTAGGTTTTAGGTTTTAGATGTTAGATGTTAGATGTTAGATTTTAGATTTTAGATTTTAGATTTTAGGTTCAAGGTTAACATCGTAACGCAGGAAATGGCTTCAGCCATGAATCTTTAAACCGCGCGGGATAAAGCCACGGGCTGCGGGTAACGAGTTTCGAGCTATGAATCCTAGCTCCTAGTCTTTAATGATTGTAGGAGAGCGCTTTAGCGCCGATGAGCTTTAACACACAACCAAAAACAATCACGGCTAAAGCCTATTCCCACAAAAGCCAAGACACCTAGCCCCTAACCTCTAATCTCTAACCTCTAATCTCTAAACTCTAAAATCTAAACTCTAAACTCTAAAAAAAAAAAACAAAAATAAAAAAAAAAAT
>NZ_PNDT01000175.1:0-7616 GCF_005886375.1 Pseudoalteromonas sp. S1727 | reverse complement strand
CCAGCTAAATTATAAGAATAGATTTGAGGAAGTTACTGGGCGTTAGGGAAGTTATGGTTAAAATCTAAAATCTAAAATCTAAAATCTAAAATCTAAAATCTAAAATCTAAAATCTAAAATCTCATCTCTCCACTGTCTGGTCAGACCATTTGTTTTTTCTGTTAAAACCCTTTCCAAACACTGACTGTATCTCATACTGTTTAATCTTTGTGCTAAATGCGTTAGGCTGGATTAACGACAGATAATCTAGGTAAATTGACAGCAAAGTTGCTTTTTGATAACGTATGGCTCAAATTTGGTATGACCAATTTACCTTTTGGTCTTGACTATGGGCACAAACTTGAGTTTATCAGGTTTTATTCCCACTACAATGCGGACGTTGATTAATGTCTTTAAAGATTAAAGCTGCAAAACTATCGGATGTTATTTTACAGCAACTTGAGAATATGATTCTTGAGGGCTCATTAGCACCGGGTGAGAAACTGCCGCCAGAACGGGAATTAGCAAAACAATTTGAAGTGTCTCGACCTTCATTGCGTGAAGCGATTCAAAAGTTAGAGGCAAAAGGCTTAGTAACGCGTCGGCAAGGTGGCGGGACGTATGTAAAAAATCAACTTGAAGAAGGGTTAACAGATCCGCTTTTTGATTTGATCAGTAAGCACCCTGAATCACAGTTTGATTTATTAGAATTTCGTCATGCATTAGAAGGTATTGCTGCTTATTATGCCGCGCTGCGTGGTACGAGTACTGACTTTAATAAAGTAAAAGAAAGTTTTGAGTGCATTGCTTTAGCGAATGATAATTTGCAACAAAAAGCAAAAGCAATTAATGCCTTTCACTTTAGTGTTGCAGAGGCATCACATAATGTGGTGTTACTGCACTTAGTACGTGGTATGCAGGCATTACTTGAACAAAATGTATTACAAAATTTAACGGTGTTGTTAGAGAAGCCACATATTAGTAAGCGCTTAGCTGAGCACCGCCGTTTATTAATGGATGCAGTGATTGAAGGGAATCCGGAGCAAGCGCGACTTGCCAGTAATGCTCACTTAGCTTTCATTGAAGAAGCATTATTGGAAGCCGGCAAAGAGCATTCGCGAATTGAACGTAGTTTAAGACGCACAAAGCAAAATTAAGTAATTAAAAACTAAGTAAAAGATAAATAATTTAAGCAAGTACTGTTTATATGGCAACACTATTACCACAGTGCTAATTAAGAACATTCGTATTTTAAACATAAGGAAACCTCCATATGTCTGAAGTCAATAAAATTGACGTAGACGCGCTAGAAACACAAGAGTGGTTACAAGCTCTTGAATCAGTTGTGCGTGAAGAAGGTGTTGAACGTGCTCAGTTTTTACTTGAGCAAGTATTAGAGCAAGCCCGTTTAGACGGTGTTGATATGCCAACTGGTATCAACACAAACTACGTTAATACGATCCCGGTCGATCAAGAGCCTGCTTACCCAGGTGATGTAAACCTTGAACGCCGTATTCGTTCTATTATTCGTTGGAACGCAATTATGATTGTATTGCGTGCTTCGAAAAAAGATCTCGACTTAGGCGGCCATATGGCGTCTTACCAGTCATCTGCGGCATTTTATGAAGTGTGCTTTAATCACTTCTTTAAAGCGCCAAACGAAGTAGACGGCGGTGACTTAGTTTATTACCAAGGTCATATTTCGCCTGGTATTTATGCGCGTGCATTTGTTGAAGGCCGTTTATCTGCTGCCCAGTTAGATAATTTCCGCCAAGAAGTTGATGGCAATGGTTTACCATCATACCCACACCCTAAGTTAATGCCTGAATTCTGGCAGTTCCCTACAGTATCTATGGGCCTTGGCCCTATCGCGTCTATTTACCAAGCGCGTTTCTTAAAATACTTAGATGGTCGTGGCTTAAAAGACACCAAAAATCAACGCGTCTATGCGTTTTTAGGTGATGGTGAAATGGATGAGCCAGAATCACGTGGCGCTATCTCATTTGCTGCTCGTGAAAAGCTAGACAACCTTTGTTACCTAATCAACTGTAACTTACAACGCCTAGATGGCCCAGTAATGGGTAACGGTAAGATCATTCAAGAACTTGAAGGTCTATTTAAAGGTGCAGGCTGGAACGTAATTAAAGTAGTTTGGGGTAGCGGTTGGGATATCTTACTTGCTAAAGATACCACGGGTAAGCTACTACAATTGATGAACGAAACCATCGATGGTGATTACCAAACTTATAAAGCGAAAGATGGCGCATACGTACGTGAGCACTTCTTTGGTCGTTACCCTGAAACAGCAGCACTTGTTGCTGATATGACAGATGACGAAATCTTTGCCCTTAAGCGTGGCGGTCATGAGCCATCAAAACTATACGCTGCATTTAAAAAGGCTGAAGAAACGAAAGATCGTCCAACTGTGATCTTAGCTAAAACAGTAAAAGGTTACGGCATGGGAGAAGCGGCTGAAGGTAAAAACATCGCGCACCAAGTGAAGAAAATGGACATGTCACATGTTGCTCATTTACGTTCACGTTTAGGTTTAGATGATTTAGTATCTGAAGAGCAGCTAAAAGAGCTTCCTTATCTAGAGCTTGAAGAAGGCTCACCTGAGTATAAATACTTACATGCACGTCGCGATGCATTAAAAGGTTATACACCTACACGTATCCCTAACTTTACTGAAAAGTTAGTATTACCTGAAGTTGAAGCATTTAAACCATTATTGGAAGAGCAAAAGCGTGATATCTCTACCACTATGGGCTTTGTTCGTGCACTTAATATCTTATTAAAAGATAAAGGCATTGGTAAAAACATCGTACCAATTATTGCTGATGAAGCGCGTACCTTTGGTATGGAAGGTTTATTCCGTCAAATCGGGATTTATAACCCGCATGGCCAAAACTACACACCACAAGACCGTGACATTGTTTCTTACTATAAAGAAGCGACATCAGGGCAAGTATTGCAAGAAGGTATCAATGAGTTAGGTGCTATGTCTTCATGGGTTGCTGCGGCAACATCATACAGCACGAACGATTTACCAATGATCCCATTCTACATCTACTATTCAATGTTTGGTTTCCAACGTGTTGGCGACATGGCATGGATGGCAGGTGACCAACAAGCTCGTGGCTTCCTACTAGGTGCTACGGCAGGTCGTACAACGCTAAATGGTGAAGGCCTACAACACGAAGATGGCCACAGCCATATTCTTGCTAACACTGTACCTAACTGTATCTCTTATGATCCAACTTATGCGTATGAAGTAGCGGTAATCATGCAAGATGGTATTCGTCGTATGTACGGTGAAAACCAAGAAAACATTTACTACTACCTAACACTGATGAACGAAAACTATGCACAACCTGCAATGCCAGAAGGTGCTGAAGAAGGTATTCGTAAAGGTATCTATAAGCTTGAAAGCTACGCAGGCAAAAAAGCCAACGTACAACTATTAAGCTCAGGTACTATCATGACTGAAGTACGTAAAGCAGCGGCTATCTTAAGTGAAGATTACGGTATTGCGTCAGATGTTTACTCAGTAACGTCATTTAATGAGCTTACCCGTGATGGTCAAGATGTTGAGCGTTTCAACATGCTGAACCCTGAAGGCGAGCAAAAAACAGCTTACATCACCAGTGTATTAAACGACTCAGTAACTGTTGCCGCAACGGATTACATGAAAAACTACGCTGAGCAAGCGCGTTCATTCATTCCAACTAGCAACTATAAAGTGTTAGGCACAGACGGTTATGGCCGCTCTGATAGCCGTGAAAACTTACGCCGTCACTTTGAAGTTAATGCAGGTTATGTTGTGGTTGCTACATTATCTGAACTTGCTAAACGTGGTGAGGTTGAGAAGTCAGTGGTTGTTGAGGCACTTAAGAAGTTCAACATCGACACGACCAAAGTTAACCCACTGTACGCATAAGAGGTTTTGCAATGAGTATTGAAATTAATGTACCAGATATCGGTGGCGATGAAGTTGAAGTAACCGAAATCTTAGTAAGCGTTGGTGACAAAGTTGAAGTTGACCAATCGCTACTAACCGTTGAAGGCGACAAAGCATCAATGGAAGTACCAGCTGCACAAGCCGGTACAGTAAAAGAAATTAAAGTTAGTGAAGGTGACACGGTTACCACTGGCTCTTTAATTATGATCTTTGAAGGCGAAAGTGCTGGCGAAGAAAAAGCGCCAGAAGCGCCGGCTAAATCTGAAGATGCAGTACCAGCTGCTTCTTCTGGCTCAACCACGAAAGAAGTTACCGTACCAGATATCGGCGATGATGAAGTTGAAGTAACCGAAGTCATGGTTGCAGTTGGCGACGAGGTTTCAGAAGAGCAATCTATCTTAAACGTTGAAGGCGACAAAGCGGCGATGGAAGTACCAGCACCGTTTGCCGGTACCGTTAAAGAAATTAAAGTTGCCACTGGCGATAAAGTAAAAACAGGCTCGTTAGTGTTTGTTTTTGAAGTTGCCGGTGGTGAGTCTGCCCCTGCGCAAGCCGAAGCAGCGCCAGCGCAAGAGTCAGCACCTGCACAAAGCGCAGCGCCAAGCAGCAAAGAAGTCAACGTGCCTGATATTGGCGGTGACGAAGTGGAAGTCACTGAGGTGATGGTTGCAGTAGGCGATAAGGTTACTGAAGATCAATCAATCCTAAACGTTGAAGGTGATAAAGCGGCCATGGAAGTACCTGCGCCGTTTGCAGGAACTGTTAAAGAGATTAAAGTAGCTGCGGGCGATAAAGTATCGACCGGTTCACTTATCTTTGTATTTGAAGTTGAAGGTAGTGCACCAGCAGCTCCTGCAGAAAAGTCAGCGCCGGCATCAGCACCTGCGGCTAAAACAGAGTCAGCGCCAGCACCACAAGCAGCACCTGCAAAAGCAAGCAACGAGAGCTTTGAAAATAACAGCGCGTATGCGCATGCATCGCCAGTTGTTCGCCGTTTAGCTCGTGAGTTTGGTATCAACCTTGCGAACGTAAAAGGCTCTGGTCGTAAAAACCGTGTTGTTAAAGAAGACGTGCAAAACTATGTGAAGAACCTAGTTAAGCAAGTTGAGTCTGGTCAGTTATCTGCGGGTAATGGTAATGGTAATGCGGGCGGCGGTGAGCTTGGTTTAATTCCATGGCCAAAAGTTGATTTTGCTAAGTTTGGTGAAATCGAAGAGAAGAAACTGTCTCGCATTCAAAAGCTATCGGGTAAAAACTTACATCGTAACTGGGTGCAAATCCCTCACGTTACACAGTTTGATGAAGCTGATATCACCACCCTTGAAGAGTTCCGTAAAGAGCAAAATGCCCTTAGCGAGAAGAAAAAGTTGGGTGTTAAAATCACCCCGTTGGTATTTGTAATGAAAGCAGCGGCCAAAGCGCTTGCTGAGTTCCCTACATTTAACTCGTCATTGTCTGAAGACGGTGAAAGCTTAATTCTTAAAAAGTACATCAATATCGGGGTTGCCGTTGATACACCAAATGGACTCGTGGTACCTGTATTTAAAGATGTTGATAAGAAAGGCATCATTGAATTATCACGTGAATTGATGGAAGTGTCTGTAAAAGCACGTGATGGCAAGTTAACTGCATCTGACATGCAAGGCGGCTGTTTTACTATTTCAAGCTTAGGCGGTATCGGTGGTACAGCATTTACACCAATCGTTAACGCACCAGAGGTGGCAATTTTAGGTGTATCTAAATCTGAAATGAAACCGAAATGGAACGGCAAAGAGTTTGAGCCAAAATTAATGGTTCCACTTTCAATGTCATACGACCATAGGGTGATTGACGGTGCACTTGCGGCACGCTTTACTGTGACTTTAGCAAGTTACATGAGCGATATTCGCCAACTGGTTATGTAGGCAGTTAGTGTAAGCAATATAAATAAAATAGAATCAAATCCCAGCCAGTTGTTTTTTGCTGGGATTTTTACCATTTGCAATGATACAATATTTATCTATCTTGCATAAATTTTTGATCTGCTCTCCCTTTCTGCCCATGCAGAAACATGGCAGTTAAACTTTAGGGCAGTGTCCCGTTCAAACAATTAAGGTAATAGCATGAGCAACGAATTAAAAACTCAAGTTGTTGTACTAGGCGGTGGTCCTGGTGGTTATTCTGCGGCTTTCCGTGCTGCTGACTTGGGCTTAGAAGTTACATTAGTAGAATCTCGCGACACATTAGGCGGTGTATGTCTTAATGTGGGTTGTATCCCTTCAAAAGCACTTTTACACGTAGCTAAAGTAATTGATGACGCTGCTGAAATGTCATCTCATGGTGTTACTTTCGGCGCACCACAAATTGATTTAGACAAAATCCGTTCTTGGAAAGAGTCTGTAATTGGTCAATTAACCGGCGGCCTAGACGGCATGGCTAAAATGCGTAAAGTTAAAGTTGTTTACGGTTATGGTAAATTCACTGGCAGCAACACTCTTGATGTTGAAGGCGCAGATGGCAAAACGACAATTACCTTTGATAATGCTATTATCGCAGCAGGTTCGCAACCAGTTAACTTACCTTTCATCCCTGAAGATGACCGTGTAATCGATTCAACTGGCGCGCTTGAACTTAAAGATGTACCAGAAAAACTACTTGTATTAGGTGGTGGTATCATCGGTCTTGAGATGGGTACTGTATACCGTGCGCTTGGTTCTGACATCGACGTAGTAGAATTTGCTGATCAACTAGTACCAGCAGCTGATAAAGACGTGATCAAGATTTACCAAAAATACGTGAGCAAAAAGTTCAACGTAATGCTTTCTACTAAAGTAACTGGTGTTGAAGCAAAAGACGACGGTTTATATGTAACGTTTGAAGGTAAGAATGCACCGGCAGAGCCAGTACGTTATGACAAAGTACTTGTTGCTGTTGGTCGTACACCAAACGGCAAACTACTTGATGCAGACAAAGCAGGTGTTAACGTTGATGAGCGTGGCTTTATCAATGTTGATAAACAGCTTAAAACAAATGTTGATCACATCTTCGCGATTGGTGACATTGTTGGTCAACCTATGCTTGCGCACAAAGCGGTTCATGAAGCACACGTTGCTGCTGAAGTTATCTCAGGTCAAAAACACTTCTTTGACCCTAAATGTATTCCTTCAATCGCGTATACTGATCCAGAAATCGCTTGGGTTGGTGTAACAGAGAAAGAAGCAAAAGAGCAAGGCTTAAGCATCGAAACTGCGGTATTCCCGTGGGCAGCTTCAGGTCGTGCAATTGCATCTGCTCGTACAGAAGGTCAAACTAAACTTATCTTTGATAAAGACAGTGGCCGTATTATCGGTGGCGCTATGGTTGGTATCAACGCAGGCGAAATGCTTGGCGAAATCGGCCTAGCAGTTGAAATGGGCGCAGATGGCGAAGACTTAGCGCTGACTATTCACGCTCACCCAACATTGAACGAATCAATCGGCCTAGCAGCTGAAATCTTTGAAGGTTCAATCACTGATTTACCAAACAAAAAAGCAGTTAAAAAGAAGAAGTAAGTTCTTTTAGTTAATTGTTTAAAAACCCAAGCCCCGGCTTGGGTTTTTTGTTTTTAATTGCCGTCAGCCGTCAGCCGTCAGCCGTCAGCCGTCAGCCGTCAGTTTAAGACAAATTCGTCTTGACACGAAAGTTGAAGCGGGCAAAT
>NZ_PNDT01000174.1:0-848 GCF_005886375.1 Pseudoalteromonas sp. S1727 | reverse complement strand
GTAATGTACCATCTGCATTATAGTAAAGTGGCTCTATAGCGACTGAGCGACGAAACCGTCCACCACTTGGCTTGCCGTCTTTCGGTGGTACTGCGCCGGTATGGTAAATAAAGTAACTTTTACCTTTAAATTCGATAACTGACTGATGATTAGTTTCGCTGTTACCGGCAATCTCATTGAGTATCCCCTTGTATTGCCATGGGCCCTTGATGCTTTTACTCATTGCATAACAGATTTTTTCTGGGAATTCACACGCATAAGAAACATAGTAATTGTCGTCTTTCTTATGAACCCAAAGGGCTTCAGTAAAGTTGGGTAAGTCGATTGTTTTAATTTCACCATCTAGGCTTAGCAAATCATCGCTGAGTTTAACGTATTTGGGAACGAGATTGCCGAAAAACATGTATGTATCACCGTTTTCTTCGACATAAATGGCGGGATCAATATCATCCCAATCATTAGGTGTATGCTTGGTCATATCGTCGGTGACTAATGCATGACCAATTGCATCCTTGAATGGGCCTGTTGGTGATTTAGATGTCGCAACGCCAATAGCAAAACCAGGTTTGCTTTCATCGTGACGAACTGTGGTAAAAAAGTAAAAAGTGCCATCACGTTCAATCATGTGTGATGCCCATGCATCACCTTTAGCCCATTTAAAGTCGGTGGCTTTCATTATTGGGCCATGTTTTTTCCAATTAACCATGTCAGTAGAAGAAAAAGCCAGCCAGTCATGCATTTCAAAGAATACATCATTGTTTGGCGCTTCATCATGACCTGTGTAAAGGTACACAGTATCTTTATGTACCAGTGCGGCAGGATCTGCTGTAAATTCATCGGTAAATAGC
>NZ_PNDT01000173.1:0-497 GCF_005886375.1 Pseudoalteromonas sp. S1727 | reverse complement strand
AATACATCATTGTTTGGCGCTTCATCATGACCTGTGTAAAGGTACACAGTATCTTTATGTACCAGTGCGGCAGGATCTGCTGTAAATTCATCGGTAAATAGCGGGTTTTGCGCCATAGCTAAGCCGCTGGTAAACATAATAGGTAATGCTAGAGAGCTAAATTTAAACATAAAAATCCTCATGGTAATGAAAACAAACGCGCGTTACTTCAAGTAATTAATAGGCGTTTGAGATTAATGCTTAGAATGAGATAAGTCAGTCAAAAAGCTTATTTGTATTATAGTAATTTTATTTATAGTAGCATTAAATTTGAGCACGTAAATAGAATGTTATTGATATAATCCAACATTTACGGCTAAACAAACAAAATTGACCATCATTTCGTTATTGTTTATTAATCTTATTTATTGATTATATTAGCTATTTTATTTTTCAGTAGGTATGTGCGGAATTTTTAAAAAAATTAGCATTACGGTGAATAGTAATAATTATTATTT
>NZ_PNDT01000172.1:0-264 GCF_005886375.1 Pseudoalteromonas sp. S1727 | reverse complement strand
TTACCAATTACCACTTCGGTACTAGCACCACCAATATCAATAACTAATTGACGGCCACTGCATGATGAAGTGTGGGCAACGCCCTTATAAATAGTTCGTGCTTCTAATTCACCACTAATAACATTAATTTTATGCGCAAGGATTTGTTCGGCTTTGACTTTAAATTCATCTGCATTAGTTGCTAAACGCAAAGTAGCGGTGGCAACGATAGTAATGTTCTGTTTCGGAATATCTTGAAGGCGTTCAGCAAATAACGCGAGACAT
>NZ_PNDT01000171.1:0-402 GCF_005886375.1 Pseudoalteromonas sp. S1727 | reverse complement strand
GGCCTTTAATATTACCTTCTGTTAATTTACGTAGTGCTGGTTTTGAAGAGTTACGTTCAACAGCAACAAAAGCCACGTTATCAAGTACGTTAATTTTACCAACCTGACGCCCTGCAACGCCATCTTTACCCGTTAGCGCACCTAAAATATCACCAGCCCGTACTTTTTGTTTTTTACCCGCATCAATCATCAAGGTGACCATTTGCGGTTTATATGGTGGCTTTTCAAGTAAGCTAAATGGAGGCAGTTGCTCAGGCAAAAAATCACATTCGTAGTGATCACCAATTTGCGCCACTTTAAATTGTTCTGCGTCACCATAAATTGAACACGCAATACCTTTTTTACCAGCACGACCAGTACGACCAATACGGTGTACGTGAGTTTGTGGATCATGAGCAAGGT
>NZ_PNDT01000170.1:0-415 GCF_005886375.1 Pseudoalteromonas sp. S1727 | reverse complement strand
CCTCCTTCTAGAACCCAACGGCCGTTGATACAGAAGGCGACAGCCTCACCTTTAGTATTACCAATAAGCCAAGTTGGTTGAGCTTTGATAGCAGCACTGGAACACTCAGTGGCACCGCCAGTAACAGCGATGTGGGCGAGCACAGCAATATTGTGATCAGTGTCAGCGATGGCATGGATACCGTCAGCCTGCCAGCCTTTAACTTAACCGTGGTAAACGTTAATGACGCACCAACGATTGGTGGTGTTCCTGCATTAAATGTTGATCAAGATGCACCGTACAGCTTTATCCCAACAGCGAATGACATTGATGGTGACAGCTTAACCTTTAGCATCAGTAATAAGCCAAGTTGGGCGAGCTTTGACAGCAACACAGGGCAGCTATCTGGCACCCCGAGTAATGATGATGTGGGTGG
>NZ_PNDT01000017.1:0-49451 GCF_005886375.1 Pseudoalteromonas sp. S1727 | reverse complement strand
ACCTTGAACCTTGAACCTAATTTACGGTTTCTTCAATATCTTATCTTTAAAGTCGAGTACTTTGCCGATGCCTGAGCCTAGCTTCATTAGGCTTTGCAGTTGCTCAGGGCTTAAGCGTTGTAGTTCTGATGACCACTTTGTGACGGTCTCTAACAAGTCGTGAATTTCTTGCATTTGTTGCTGAGCGAAACGCTCATCATCGTTGTGGGCTTCTTCTAATATGTTGTCACGTAATAGGCTTAAGGTTGGGTCTATTTCACGTTTTTTGCGCTCTTCAAATACGCGGTTGGCCATATCCCAAATAGTACCGGCGGGGGCGTAGTATTCTTTTCTGTCACCGGGAATATGCTGCACTTTAATTAAGCGCCAAGATTGTAACTCTTTGATCCCCATGCTGACATTACCGCGCGAGATGCTTAAAGCATCGGCAATTTCATTTGCTGTCATAGGTTCTTTAGTGATGATCAAAAGCCCACACATTTGCCCAATTGTGCGATTAAAGCCCCAGCGGCTGCCCATCTCACCACAGTGCATTACAAAAGCAAAATTTTTATCTGATAATGTCATTGCTGCTCAAGTTTCAATAAATAATGAAAGCTATGCTAGCACGCTGGAAGGTGATAGCAAGTGCTAAGCAATGCTTTAGCGTTTATCATCGAATTAAGTATAAAAACTATTCGCAAAAAACTTGATGTAGATTAATATTTGTGCAGTCGTGCTATGTTAAGTTATGACTTAATCATAACTATAATTAACCGTTATTTACTGACTCTCTCACAACCGAAGGAATGAATATGAAAGCTGCAATTAATACACAATACAAAGGCCGTTTAGAAATTACTGATTTACCCATCCCCGCAGTGGGAGCTAATGATGTGCTGGTAAAAATTGCCGCATGTGGGGTGTGCCATACAGACTTACATGCTTGTCATGGTGATTGGCCAGTAAAGCCAAAAATGCCGTTAGTACCAGGCCATGAGGGCGTGGGGGTAATAGAACAACTCGGTAGTAATATTACTCATTTAAAAGTCGGTGATCGTGTGGGTATCCCTTGGCTTTATAGCGCTTGTGGGCATTGTGAATTTTGTTTAGATGGCAAAGAAACCTTGTGTTTATCGCAACATAATACGGGTTATTCAATTGATGGCGGTTATGCAGAATATTGTTTAGCGCATGGTGATTATGTAGTTAAACTTCCTGATGGTTTAGGCTTTTCAGAAGCCGCACCATTATTTTGCGCCGGTGTTACCACTTATAAAGCACTGAAAGTGTCGGACGCAAAGCCTGGGCAGTGGGTTGCCATTGTCGGTGTAGGTGGGCTTGGCCACCTTGCTGTGCAATATGCTAAGGCTATGGGTTTAAACGTGATTGCTGTTGATACAGGTAAAGAGAAGCTCGCTTTAGCTGCTGAGCTTGGTGCAGATATAACACTTGATTTTAAAGAATGCGTACCCAGTGAAGCTATTTTTGACAAAGTAGGGGGCGCACATGCTGTTGTATGTACGGCGGTGTCTAAAGCGGGATTTGAACAAGCATACAAAAGTGTACGTCGCGGCGGAAAATGTGTATTAGTCGGTTTACCCCCAGAGGAAATGCCGCTGCCGATTTTTGATACCGTGTTAAACGGGGTTTCAGTGGTTGGTTCAATTGTTGGCACGCGTAAAGACTTACAAGAGTGCTTAGAGTTTGCGGCTCAAGGCAAAGTTAAAGCAATTATTGAGGAAAAGCGCCTTGATGATATTAATGACATTTTTGACGATATGTTAAAAGGTGAAATTAACGGCCGAATTGTCGTAAAAATTTAATTTGAAAGAATGCAAAGCGCACAGTTTGTGCGCTTAACTTCGTATCCTCACTTAGCTCATAGTTTATAGCTTAAGGTTAACTTCGCATTTCGCTCTTCACCCGGCATGCCGCCTAAAAACATGGCTTTTGAATAATACACTTTATTAAATAAGTTATTTAAGTTGAGCTGCAATCCCCATTTATCGGTGTTGTAGCTCAATGCGGCATCATAAATAGTATAACTTGGCACATAGCCATCGGGGATGCCAAATGATGATGAGTTAGTACTGCGATCATCAACGTATTTAACACCGGCGCTTATTTTTAGTGGCTTTGAAAGTTCAAACCAGTGAGCGCTATATGTTAACCAGCTACTTGCAGTGACATATGGCACGCCTTTTTGACGGGTATCAAACGTACTTGAGTTGGGGTTTTGTTTATCACGGGCATCCTGATAAACACCATTGATGTTCACTTTCCATTGCTCATTTAAATAGGCGTTTAAATCAAGTTCCACACCGCGGGTTTTTTCTTCGCCATCAAAAAAACTCTCTGGTATTGATGGATCAGGATTCATGTCGTCAAATGCAGGGTTTACATACTCTAAGTTAGTTCTTGCGGTATCAAACACCACTAATGAGGCGAGGAGCTGATCATCAAAGCCTTTCATTCTAATACCTAAATCAGTACTGAGCGACTGCGCATCATCACGGTCGGCCTCATTACCTGCAACTGAACCTAAAACACTATATGCTGTGCGACCTTTTGAATGGTTAATAAAAATAGAAACGTCATCGCTTGGTTTGTATGTCGCACCTAGATTATAGGTTAAGCCGTTATCTGAGGTACTGGCTTCTGGGGTTGCTGCAGCGGCACTTGCACGGTACCGGGCATCAACACCTAAATGTTCATACTTTTGGGTAATTTCGTTGTAAGCGATGCCCACTCGTGTGGTAAACGTATCGTGAATGTAGGCTACATGCTGTAAACCTAACCCCCAGGCTTGTACTTTTTTATTATAATTACTGGTTTTTAGCGGATCGTAATCACTAAATTGACCTTCGCCCCAATTCGGGTTACGAATATCTAAAATATAAGGTAAAGCGCCTTGATAAGTTACATCGCCGTTTTTATCGGTTAGAACGTAATCTTTATCCCAAATAGAATACTGCGTAAAGCGGATATCACGGTCTTCGTAGTTTGCATTTACTAAGAATTCGTTATCAATATCTGCAAGGGTAAAGTCGTATCGTAAATCTGCAAAATATTGCCATGACTTTTCGTCTGCCTCAACTTGGCGATATTCTTGGCGTCGTGCTGCAAATGGATATAGCACATCATCAACCACCAAAGGTGCACGAGGATCTGCATTGATCACCCCATTGCGTTGCCAATACACATAATTGTATGCACCGGTTTGACGGGCAAAACTCGATTCATAATTACGGTATTGTAATTGTTGGTTCAAAAATAAATCATCAGTTAGATAATAGTTATGCGTCAACTTAAAGCGTAATTCTTC
Source organism: Pseudoalteromonas sp. S1727 (assembly GCF_005886375.1). Classification (NCBI taxonomy): domain Bacteria; kingdom Pseudomonadati; phylum Pseudomonadota; class Gammaproteobacteria; order Alteromonadales; family Pseudoalteromonadaceae; genus Pseudoalteromonas; species Pseudoalteromonas sp. S1727. Next base: position 46,144 of record NZ_PNDT01000017.1, on the reverse strand, counting down.
ACCTTCATTATCTTTCGCCATTGGTGAAATAATACCACGATGACCGAATTTATACGGGGTTAAACCATCGCTATCAGCTAGTGAATTAGCTAATTGCTCACGTTGCGCATCTGATAATTGCAGACCGGCAGAGGTTGGATCGTTAACTAAATCATCTGCTGTAACTTGTCCTGCTGTTTTACCATCTACAGACTGCGCATTATAAATACGGATAGGGTGGCCTATAGAGTCAACAGCAATGGCATCCTTAATATAAGCTGCTGAAATCATGATATCTTGCTTGTCATCGAACACATATTTCAATGCGCTGTAAATTTCATCTCTGTCATCTTTTAAATCACGATAACCATCACTACGTGCAGTTTTAACATTCACTCTGTATGCAAGGTTATCTGTGATCGCGTCAGTACTATCAAACGATAGCGAGTAAGTATTCCATTGGCCTACTTCAGCTTGAACTGTGTGTTTGGCTTCAAACTCTGGTTTCTTTTCAATTAGGTTGATTACACCACCCGCACTGCCCATACCATATAAACCTGTAGCAGGACCTTTAAGAACTTCTACGGCTTCAACATTAGTCAGTGACCGTGTTGGGTTAAAGGTATTACCTAAACCTGCACCACCGTACATGCCATCATAGGTGTAATTTGCACCTAAGCCACGAATAATTAAGTTATCGCCAATGCCGTAGTTGTTACCGGCTTGTGTTACGCCGCTAATATTACGTGCTAAATCTTGTAAGTTATCGACACCTTGCGAATTTATCAGTTCTTGGTCAACGACTACAATTGGTGCGGGAGTTTCCATTAGCGACATATCAGACTTAGTCGCTAACCCAGAATTAAGCACGACATGGTTTTGCTTTTGATAAACTGAGATGTGCTCAATATCTGATTGTTCAGCAGCTAAAGTGCTATAAGATGTTAAACAGGCGAGGGAAAGTAGTGAAAGTTTATGGGTCGTCATAAAATGTTATCATTGAATTGTTTTTAGCAATGATAATGTGTTGCATTTGTATTTCAAGTGTTAATTACCTAGAACAGGCAAATTATTTTATTTTACGAAAGTTTATTACCTTTTGTTTTCCAATGGTTTACAAGGAGTGTGTTTTATAGCCACCTCAAAAGCGAGGGGGCTATCAGCCCCCACACCAATACTTATTTGTATGTTACTCCTGCTTTCATTACAAATGCGACATCTTCTAGCAAGGTAATATCTTGCAAAGGGTTGCCTTTGACTGCAATGATGTCTGCTGCAAAACCTTGTTTAATTTGCCCAAGCTGATTATCAACTTTTAGCAATTTAGCGCCATTTATTGTTGCGGCTTGAATAGCTTGCAGTGGTGTCATACCAAACTCAACCATTCGTGAAAATTGCTTGGCATTATCACCATGAGGGTAAATTGCAGCATCAGTACCAAACACCATATTTACGCCGGCTTTTACTGCACGGCTAAAACTATCACGTTGTTTTTTAGAAACTTGGCGCTCTTTAGCTAGGTTTTCTTCAGCAACCCCATTTTGCTCACCAAAGGTGAGGGTATATTCAGTGTTATAAATATCCATTGAAAACCAGGTGCCATGTTTTTTTGCAAGTGCAATTGCTTCATCGTCAACAAAGCTAACATGCTCAACACTATCTACACCGGCGACAATCGCGGCTTTTATCCCACTTGTACCGTGAGCATGAGCTGCTACAGTTAGGCCGCGCATGTGGGCTTCATCTACAATCGCGTTCATTTCATCTTGACTATATTGTTGAATGCCCACTTTTGTGCCTTTTGAAAACACCCCGCCCGTGGCGCAGAACTTAATAACATTGGCACCGTACTTGATGTTTTCACGCACTTTTTCGCGCACCGCCCATGGGCCATTGGCAACGCCTTCAGCGGTGTATTTCATTTCAGGCGGTAGGCGGTTGTTATCACAGTGGCCACCCGTAACTCCTAATGATGGACCAGCAGCCCAAATTCGCGGGCCTATAATATCACCGGCATTAATACCATCACGTACAGCAATGACACTGTAACCGTCTGCACCAACATTACGTAATGTGGTAAATCCAGCCATAAGCGTCTTTTCGGCAAAGTAAGCCGCTTTTATTGCTTTGCGTGGTATTGACTGACCAATACGTTCGCTGCGAGGTACGGTTGGATCGCTAGTTAAATGCACATGCATATCCATTAAACCTGGTACAAGCGTTAGCTCAGAGAGTTCAATATGGTGATCACCTGCTTGCAGCTGCGGTACTGCACCTTTGGTTACTTTGGTAATAATTCCATCGTCGATTTGAATAAGGGGAGCATTAATTAATTTGCCATTATTAACATCAAGCATTGCTTTAGCTGTAATGTACGTAGAAGCTTGAGCATTAAATGCACTGGCAAACAGTAAGCTTAATGAAGCTGATAATGATAATTTATTCATTGTTTTCTAATTTTTGGTTATTTTATATGGCAATGTAGCAGGGAGCTTTTCTCCTGTAAACAAAACGCGTTGACCGTCGCATTTTCTTTATTTAGCTGCAGCAAAGTCGCATAATTATTGGTAATACTTACACTCAGGGAAAATTATGAATACATTTAAGATTACTTTGTTGGTTGCCGGCGTGCTTAGCGCCTTAGTTGGATGTTCGAACACAGTCAATAATAATCCCACTTCACAAACAGCAACTCTTTCAGAAACTGCTACTACTGCAAGCCAACAATTAGATGCGTTAGTCGAGCAGTACTTTGTAGAGTCGTTACAATTTTCCCCACTTGATGCGACATATATTGGATACCGTCAATACAATGACCAGTTTACAGCCCCCAGCAATGAACAAAACAGAGCTATGCAGTACGCTTTTTATAAAGACTATCAGCAGCGTTTGGCAGCAATAGATCAGCAGCATTTAACTGGTCAAGCGTTATTAAGTTACGAAATACTTGAGCGAGATTTAGCATTAACGATAGAAGGCTTTCAATTCCCTCGTTATTTATTACCAATCAACCAAATGTCAGGCGCGCATAATACTTTTGCAGGCTTTGGTTCAGCACAAAGTGCACAACCTTTTGTTACTGTTCAAGACTACGAAGATTTCATCCATCGTGCTGAGGGATTTGTGACTTGGTTATCATCGGTACAAGTTGCAATGCGCCAAGGCATAAAACAAGGTGTGGTGTTACCTAAGCCGCTTGCTGAAAAGTTATTACCACAATTTCAAGCGCATGTAGTTAGTAGTGCTGAACAATCGCTTTTTTATAGTCCTATAAAACAGTTACCAGCAGATTTCAGTGCAGTGCAAAAGCAACAACTTACAGAGCAGTATCGTGTACTCATTATGGATAAGTTAGTGCCTGCTTATGCGAACATGAGTGAGTTTTTAGCCACCACATATATTCCCAATAGCCGTGAAACCGTCGGCTACAGCGAATTACCAAATGGTAAAGCGTGGTATGAGTATCAAATAAAGCAAAATACAACGTTGAACTTGAGCGCTGATGAAATCCACGAAATTGGCTTACAAGAAGTGTCACGCATTTTAAATGAAATGAAAGCAGTAAAAGAGACGGTTGGCTTTGAAGGTGACTTAAGTGAGTTTTTCACCCATTTACGTGATTCTGATGAGTTCTACTTTGACACACCAGAGCAACTAATTGCCGCTTATGAAGCAGTGAAAATAAAAATTGATGCACGTGTGCCTAAATTATTCAACATAGTGCCTAAAGCCGACTATGTTGTAAAAGCCGTTGAAGATTTTCGTGCTGAATCTGCCGCTGGTGCATCTTATCAATCCCCCGCGCCGGATGGTTCTCGACCAGGTATTTTTTACGTTAATACCTTTAATTTAAAAGCACAGCCTAAATTTTTATTAGAAACATTGTCTATCCATGAAGCGGCGCCTGGGCACCATTTTCAAATTGCCTTGCAGCAAGAGGTTGAGTCACTTCCTGAATTTCGTAAATTTGGTGGCTACACGGTATTCGCAGAAGGCTGGGCTTTATATGCAGAAAGCTTAGGTAAAGAGCTGGGTTTATTTACCGATCCATATATGTGGTATGGTCGTTTATCTGATGAGCAATTACGTGCCATGCGTTTAGTGCTCGATACCGGTTTTCATGCCAAAGGCTGGACGCGTCAGCAAGGGATTGATTACATGCTTGCTAATTCATCGATGGCATTTACAGATGTGGTGGCCGAAGTTGAGCGTTATATTGCTTGGCCTGGTCAGGCGCTGTCCTATAAATTAGGTCAGTTTAAAATTCAAGAGCTACGTGATTACTGTAAACAGGCTTTAGGCGATAAATTCGATATCAAAGAATTTCATACCCAAATATTGATTGATGGTGCATTACCAATGCCAATCCTAGAAGCCAAGATCAAACGTTGGGTTGAAAAACAGCAATAATCACTTAAAACGGCGCACAAAGCTATTGGGCTTTGCGCGTCGTAGTTGATTACGTTAAAATGCGCGCTCAATGGGGCGCTGAGTTTAACTATGTTAGAAAACCAATTTTGGCTTAAAAAATCACTTGAGCAAATGTCACAAAATGAATGGGAAGCTATTTGTGATGGTTGCGGTAAATGTTGTTTAAATACACTCATTGACAGTGATTATGATGATGAGTTTACTGTAACAGAGCAACTGCGCGAAGGTGAAGAGTTACTTTTTACTAATATTGCTTGTCAGTATTTAGATGAACAAAGCTGTGGCTGTAGTGATTATGAAAATCGTCAAACCCTTGTCCCAAGCTGTGTCAAATTAACTAAAGAAAACTTGGCGAGTATTTTCTTTATGCCGCCAAGTTGTAGCTATAGACGTTTACACGAAGGGCGAGGGCTGGCATCTTGGCACCCGTTGCGTAATAACGGTAGTAAAGAAAAAATGCATCAGCTTGATATTTCAGTTCAGGGTAAAACGGTCAAAGATTGTGATGTCGATTTTGATGACTTTGACTTGTATGTTGCTCAATGGCCGATGAAGGATTGCGATTAATGACAAATTTGATGGCAACAATTGGCCTGATAAACCCTAAAAGTCCAACCAATGTGGGGGGAGTATTACGAGCTGCCGGTTGTTATGATGCACATCAGGTATTTTTTACTGGTACACGGTATTTAAATGCTAAAAAATTCCATACCGATACAAAGAATGTGGTGGAGCGGATCCCACTCACGCCTGTCGCTGATTTAGCAAAAGCTAAACCTGAAGGGGCAACAGTTGTGGTGATTGAGCTTATTGAAGGGGCCACCCCATTGCCTGAATTTGTTCATCCTGACAATGCATTTTATATTTTTGGCCCTGAAGATGGCTCTATTAGTAAAGATGTGCTGAAATGGTGTGATGAAGTGGTGTACGTTCCAACTATAGGCTGTATGAACTTAGCGGCCACTTGCAATGTAGTGCTTTATGACCGCTTGGCTAAACTTGGCGGTGTTGAAAGTTCAGATAAAACAATCATTAAAAGCCGCGATACAAATAATAAAATGAGATGGGCAAAAGCATAGTATTGTTAAAACTGATACGATGCACTAATAATTGGCCCATGGGTGATGGTTTTGTATTCAAAATAACTTTTATCATCTTCATCACCTGTATGGTAATTCACGTATGTGCCTTTGTACAAAGCAGAAACGTCCCAATGATCGCTAAACTTATAACTAACCCCTAGTTTTAAGCTTGCTGTTAGTTTGGCCGATAAGCCAAACCCACCTATATCGCCCGATGAAGTGAATAACCAGTTATCTGCAAGCTGTTTATCCACTTTAAAACCTAATATAAGATCGACCCAATCTTCATCTCGGTCGACTAATGATGTCGATGGTAACCTATTGGGCTCAAGGTTAAATTCATAACTGTTATCCCAACGACGTAGACCAACATAATTAATCCATTCTCCTAAACTAGGGCTAGACTGTTTATACGCAACGGAGACTTCTAATACGCCTTGCCTGACTCTTGCATCAAGCACGCCTAAAGCGGGTTGTGACAAAGACTTACTTAAATCCATAAAAGCCCAATCAAACATTAAGCCCCAATTACTTTCATGAAAAGCTTCACCTCTAAGCATAAATCCACTATCAAGGTTGTTTAATATGGTGTCAAAATTCACTTCCAGCGGTGTATCCACAGTACCAATTGTTGAATCACCGTCGATATTGGTGAACATCAAATAAGGTTCAATTTTCAAATCCCATGATTCACTGTGAGCATATGAACTAACGAAACAAGAAATAGTTGTTAGCAAATAAGGAAGTGTTTTATTCATGTTTAGTCCTTGTGCATAAATTAGTATCACTAATTTAGTATAGTTCGCTATTTTTGTTTTGCTCTGGTCTTTTAATTTATTATTGATATTAAATTGGTATTTTGTATTGGTAACTTAAATTGGTAATGTTTGTTGCTGTCCTTCAATAATTGTTAAACACAGTCGTTAATTAAGTGATTGTTTAGAATGTGTTTATTTTTAATCTTATATGTGGCTTGTTTTTCCATAATTGAGCGTGGTTTTTTTGTTAGTTATTTCTTGATGTTGTGTTAGAGTTTTGTTACTTATGGTTTTTACCAATTCAACTAATTGGTTTTAACCTTTTTTGGGTCGCACACACTGTAAATGTAAGGGTAAGTAATGAGGTTTATACGGCTTTTTTGTAGTATTTTAGTCTGCACGTTGTTGTTTGGGCTTGTTGGCTGTGATTCGTCAACGCCATCGAGCGTTAATACTTCAAATAACAATGGCAATGCTGTTGAAAATGAATTTGATGAACTAGAAAATCAATGGATCAATTTTGATTTTTCTGCTCCTGTAACATTAAGTGCTGTGCATCTTGTATTTTATAAAGGGGATGAACGTACTACTTACTTTAAGTTTGAGTCATCTAACAATAATCAGGATTGGACCACCTTATTAGATACAGGGAGTTCGGCCAATACGACTCAGTTCGAATCTTTTTACTTAGCTAATAATGTTACTGCACGCTATTTTAGAATTGTTGATTTGGGTGATAGCAATGAGACTGCGAATAATATAACGCACATAAAATTCACTTCAGAAACCGATGAAGGTGCCTTAGTTATCCCTGGTTTGATTGAAGCTGAAAATTACACTTCCTCATATGATTCTACGCCAGGAAATCAAGGTGGTGAATTACGTGAGGGGGATGTAGATATTTGGCAAACAACCGATTCATCTGGAAGCTATAGCATAGGTTCTATAACTGATGAAGAGTGGTTAGAGTACGAAATTAATGTTGGTAGTAGTGGCCAATACACTGCCAATTTGCGTATTGCATCTGTTACTGGTAGTGGCTCAATTAGATTGCTTATTGATGGCATAAAAAAAACTGATTTTATTGTTCCTGCAACAACACAATGGGAAACAAAAAGTGTTGATTTAGGAATTTTAACCACGGGAGTGCATACGCTAAAGCTCGCTATGACTGATGGCGATTTCGAACTGAACTGGATTGACTTATATAAAAATACCGCACAGTTAACTGCTTTAAACCCTAATGTAGCGCCTTCAGCTAACTTTGACTTAACTGATTGGTACTTAGGTGTGCCAATTGACGAAAATGGAGATGGTAAATCAGATTCTATATCTGAAACACGGCTCGCTGCAGGTTATGAACATCCGCAATGGTTTTATACAGGCTCTGATGGGGCTATGGTTTTTAAAGTGGAAATCGATGCGCCAAAAACATCAACTAACACGAGCTATAGCCGAAGTGAGCTACGTGAAATGCTTCGCGCTGGTGATACGAGTATTAGTACTCAAGGCATCAACAAAAATAATTGGGTGTTTTCAAGCTATTCTACAGAAGATAAAAATGCCGCTGGTGGAATTGATGGCGAGCTAACAGCTACCTTGAAAGTCGATCACGTAACAACCACAGGCGATAGCTCACAAGTAGGGCGTGTTATCATTGGCCAAATTCATGCCAAGGATGATGAACCTGCTCGTCTTTACTATCGTAAATTAAGCGGCCATAGCAAAGGATCTATTTATTTAGCCCATGAACCCAGTGGTGGCAGTGATCAAATATACGACTTGATTGGCACAAGTAGTAGCAGTGCCGCTAATCCGAATGATGGTATTGAGTTAGGAGAGATCTTTAGTTACTCAATTAAAGTAACTGGCAACACGCTGTTGGTCACCATTATGCGTGATGGCAAACCTGATGTTACGCAAAAGGTTGATATGAGTAAAAGTGGTTACCATACAGGCGATGATCAATATATGTATTTTAAAGCCGGTGTTTATAATCAGAATAATATCGGCGATGCGAATGATTACGTGCAAGCCTCTTTTTATAGCTTATCGAATAGCCATAACTAAAATAAAAATAGACTGAGGGGCCTTTGTGGCCCTTGTTAATAAATGAAGCTTTTATTTTTTGGTAAGTAATACTTTTTGAACTTAGCATGTTTATGAATCGCGTCACAATTTGCGGAACGTTCCAATTAAAATTTTGTGATCTTATTTTCTCAATGTGTAGAATCGTTCTTAACTTGTTAATGGAGTGAAAATCACGTGAGTGAAATAAATACAAATAAAAGCTTTGTCACCGAACAGTCGCAACAAAATAAAAATTACCTGTTACCTTTAACGGCCATGACGACCCTATTTTTTCTCTGGGGATTTATCACAGTTTTAAATGATGTGTTGATCCCACGTTTAAAAGGGGTGTTTGATTTAAGCTACACAGAAGCAATGCTGGTACAGTTCTGTTTCTTTGGTGCTTATTTTATCGTGTCGTTACCTGCCGGCCTGCTAGTCAATAAATTTGGCTATAAGAATGGGGTGCTTACTGGGCTTATTGTTGCATCAATAGGGTGTATGCTGTTTTACCCTGCGGTGGTTGTACACGAATATTGGTTATTTTTAACTGCCTTATTTGTACTGGCTGGTGGTATTACTGTTCTGCAAGTTTCTGCTAACCCATACGTTGTTGCACTTGGTCCTGAGAAAACAGCTTCTTCTAGATTGAACTTAGCTCAAGCACTCAATGCTCTGGGAACCACTGTTGGTCCTTATGTGGGCGGTATATTATTTTTTGGTGCCGCAGGGTCTTTAACTGCAACGGCAGCCACTGCTGAGTCAGTGAAAATCCCTTATTTGGTTTTGGCCGCTGCGTTATTAACCATTGCAGTGGTGTTCGCCTTTTTAAAACTACCGGAAATAGCATCGCATAAAGAAGAAGTAGATTGTAAAACGAAAGGTCACTCTTTAACTCAAGCTCCTCATCTAGTGATGGGAGTTGTGGGGATTTTTTGTTATGTAGGCGGTGAAGTGGCGATCGGTAGTTTTTTAGTTAACTTTTTCGGTGAAGCACATATTGCAGGCCTAGAAGAGCATGCGGCCGCAGCTTTAATTGCCTATTATTGGGGAGGAGCTATGGTAGGGCGCTTTATCGGCTCTGCTTTACTACAAAAAATAGCGCCATCAAAAGCCATTGCATTCAATGCCACTGTGGTAATTGTGCTATTGCTAGTCACCATTTTCACACAAGGGAATATCGCATTATATGCAGTCCTGTCGATTGGCTTATTTAACTCTATATTATTTCCAACTATTTTCTCAGTGGCTATTCAAGGATTAGGTGCATTGACCAGTAAAGGCTCAGGCTGGTTGTGTTTGGCTATTGTTGGTGGTGCGTTGATACCATTAATTCAGGGGGTGGTTGCTGATGTGGTGAATATTCAGATCAGCTTTATTATTCCTGCTCTATGTTATGTCTTTATTGCATGGTATGGATTGAATGTTGTTAAGCTTACTGACAAGTGGCAACACGTTATAAAGTAAATATCAAATATGCTCTGTAAAATTTTTTGAGACACGACGATGCACTTACAAACAGTAAGTGCATTGTTACTTTTTAACGTATAAATCCATAAAGCAGCCTCTCTATATTCATTTCGAGTTTCAAAACGACAAAATAATCTGCGTTGATTTACTATTGAATACGTATTCAGTAGGCTGCTATTAAAAATAATATGGAACGATCCAAAGTAATTACCCTGAGCAATCAATGGCTTGCTGAATTGGTTTAAAGCTACGATCTGATTAGCTGTGCTGCTAGAGCGTGTTGATTTTTTATTTTGATACTGTGATATTAACCATGCTTTTGTCGTATTTTTGTCTGTGATATGGCTACTTTTTAGGAATAGTTAAGACAAAGTAATTTTATTTTGTTAAAAAGTAAGTTGTTAACAATGATAAAAACAAAAATAGGTATGTTATGCACAGCTCGCTTAAATTTACCACTAAGGTGACTATCGCAGCGTCCGTTGTACTTGTGCTGGTGCTGGGGTTATTCACTATCAATAACTTTATGTCAATGCGCGCGCAGACACAACAGCAACTGTCATTAGTATTACAAGAAAGTTCTCAATCAGTTTCTCAAAATATAGCGAATTGGCTCAATAATAAGCTTGCTATAGTCAAATCGATAGCAAATACTCATCAGCAAAATGATCCTCAGGCATTAACGCTCAATCAGCTTAACACTGCCGAAATGGCGGGGGATTTCAAAAATACTTACATAGGCAAGCCTGATGGTACATTTGTACTTAATGACCAAACTGTGGTGCTACCTGCCGATTACGATGCAACAACCCGCCCTTGGTATAAATTAGTTGAAAACAAAACCAGCACAGCTTTTACCACTCCTTATGTTGATGTGACCACGAATGAATTAACGATCTCTGCGGTAGCACCCATTTTAAATAATGGCCGTTTTAGTGGGGTTGCCGGTGCAGATATTGATATGCAAACAATCACTAAAATAGTCAATGAAATTGACTTTTTAGGGTTTGGTTATGGGTTTTTACTCGACAGTAATGGCCGTATTTTAAGTCATCCTAATACTGAGTTTAATGATCAGAATATGGCTACTTTATTTGGCAAAAATTTGGCGTTACAACCTGAGTTTGTTGAGCTTAAAGTCAATGGTGACGAGCATTTAGTTTCTTTTACACGCATTAAAGGAATTGAAAATGTTGATTGGTATTTAGGCGTTGTGATCAACAAAGATATTGCCTTTTCTTCGGTTGCTTCATTTCGAAACATGGCGGCTATCTACATGTTATTAGGGATTGTAGTAACTATTTTTATGATGCAATTTTCATTGCGTTATTTAATGCAACCAATGCAACGTTTGAATGAAGCAATAAAAGATATTGCCCAAGGAGAAGGTGACTTAACTCGCCGTTTAGAAATTGAAAATAATGACGAATTTGGTGAGTTGTCAGGTTACTTCAATGCCTTTATAGACAAAATTCACACCTCTATCGAACAAGTTAAAACCACTACAGTGGAACTTGAGCGTTCGGTAGAAAGTTTAGTCGAGCAAACGCAATCAACATTAAGAATGTATAGCGACCAAACTAAACGTACAGATAATGTTGCCACGGCAATCAACCAATTGTCATCCAGTGCGATTGAGATATCGAATAGCGCTACTGATGCATCTACGCTTGCAACGGAAGCAAATACACAGTCTGTACAAAGCCAAAATTCATTAACCGATAATATTAACGCGATCGGTGTGTTATCTAACAATATGCAACAAGCTCAAGATATTATTAATCGTGTGGCGGAGCATTCAGCTAGTATCGAGCAAGTACTTGAGGTGATCAAAGGGGTTAGTGAGCAAACTAATTTACTAGCACTAAATGCGGCAATAGAAGCGGCGCGTGCAGGGGAAGCTGGTCGTGGTTTTGCTGTTGTGGCGGATGAAGTACGGCAACTCGCTCATCGTACTCAATTATCAACCCAAGAAATTGAAAACACAGTAAGTCAATTGCAACAGGGGTCAGCAGAGGCAGTCGCGGTTATGAAAGACAGCTTAGTTGAAAGCGAAAACAGCGTAAAACAAGCGCATATAGCGGGCGATAAAATGGCTGCGGTCACTCAATCAATTAAAGCAATTGACGATGTTAATCATGGTGTGGCCAATGCAACAGCAGAACAAAATCAAGTTATTCAATCACTCGATAATGACATTCATACAATAAGTGAGTTATCTCAACAAGGCCAATTAAACTTAAATAATACCTTGGCAGAATGTACGCGCTTAAAAAAACAGTTTGATGAACTTGAGAAAATGGTATTACGTTTTAAAGTTTAGTTAGATTGTTCGTTGTTATGATTTTTAAAAAATAAGATAAATAATGCCTAAGTCACAACCAAGCCAGCCCAGTTGGCTAAATTTAATTAATATTGAAAGTGTTTACAGCGCTGAAAAACAGCGTCGTGCATTTACATTTTTCACGATGATCTCAATAGCAGTGGTATTGATTTCAACATTACTTATTCTCAATTATACGGTTTATGCAACGTTATTAACGGTAATGCTCTTGATTTCCGATGTGACTTTGTTAGGTTGTGCTGTTTACTTTGTTTCGACTGGGCGGTTAACTTGTGTCGCAATATTGGTGCTCAGTATTATTTGTGTTTTATGTTTAGCCTTAGTGTATACCGGTGGTAAGCAAAATACCGCGCTTTATTGGTTGATGTTTTACCCTATTGTCGCTTTTTCAACATTAGGCTTAAGGGTTGGCTTTTTTGTCGTCTCAGTTTTATTAGCATTTACTTGCTTTTTTTTATTTGGTGCTGATATAGGTCAAGTAAGTTATGGTCATGCTGAAAAAGTGCGTTTTACAGCTTCATTCATTTTAGTGTTTTTATTTACCTTCATAGGTGAATACTTTCGTAATAAAAGCCACTTAGAAATTGCCCGGATGACGTTACTGCAAAAGCAAGATGCACATACAGATCAGTTAACTGGGCTTGCAAATCGTCGTTTTGTTAGTAGCCATTTTTTGCCACTTGCAAAATCACGACCTGAGCAGTATTTACCTTTTACAGTATTATTAATCGATCTTGATCATTTCAAAGAGATTAATGATAACTTTGGTCATGACTTTGGCGATCACGTACTCATTGAGTTTAGTAATATGCTTGAAGAGCAGTTACGTTCATCTGATATAAAAGTTCGCTACGGTGGCGAAGAGTTTATGGTAATACTGCCAAAAACTCAGCTGACTGTAGCACTGAGTGTTGCTGATAAGTTTAGGGAACACATTGCCGCACAAACGATAACGTTTACACAGCAGCAATTAACGCGGCTCACCTGTAGTATTGGAGCTGCCCAAGTTACAAAAATTGATGATTTTAATAAATCAGTTAAGCTGGCAGACGAGTATTTATATCAAGCCAAGCGTGAAGGTCGTAATAAAATAGTGTCAAGCAATTAGCAAGGGGATGATAATGAACAGTAGTACTCAGCTTATCTATGTATACGACCCAATGTGCAGTTGGTGTTGGGGGTTTAAAGAATGTTGGCAAAAAATTTACGCTGAGTTAGCCTCTGAGCTCGATATTGTTTATAAAGTCGGTGGACTTGCTGCTGATTCTGATCAGCCAATGCCTGAGAATATGCAACGCTTTTTACAACAAACTTGGCAACGAATTGCTGCTCAGACGGGGGCAAGGTTTAATTTTGACTTTTGGAAAAACTGTCAGCCTCGTCGCAGTACATACCCGGCATGTCGTGCTGTGATTGCTGCTCGCCAATTTGATAAAGAGCAAGCCATGTTACAGACAATTCAACAGGGTTATTATTTGCAAGCACAAAACCCGTCAGATCTATCCACACTTGTGAGCTTTGCACAGCAACTTAACCTCGACAGTGACGTTTTTTTAGCGCGAATGCAAAGTGCTGAACTTGAACAGCAATTACAACAAGAGTTAGCCTATGTTCAGCAATTACCAATACAAGGCTTTCCATCGTTAGTGCTGCGTCATCAGCAGCAGTATCATGCCATTGCCGTTAATTATACCGATGCGGATGATGTGATAAACCGCATACGAGCGGTACTTAATTGATAAATTTTATTGCAGCTTAGCTGGTGCTTGCTGATAGAGCGCATCTGTTGTTTACCTAGCTGCATTGTCTTATTACGCTATGAGCGTGTACTTCAGCGTGCGGTACCTTAAATAGCAATTCATTATTCGTTTGTTGGCATTTTTTGTAATTTATTGCCGTTGTCATAAAACAGACTTTTTACCGCAACACCTTTGTCATTTTTCATCTATAGAATCTCGTGCATTGATATAAAGCAACTAGCAAATCCGCTAATTTAACGAGTAAAGGTGTATGCGATGAAAGGCGTTAAACCATTGATATTAGCTAGTATTGTTGCCATGAGTGCAACAGTGCAAGCAAATGATCTAGATAAGGTTATCGATAAAAGCAGTGAAATTAATCAATCAGCTGCGCAATCACAAACAAAAATAGACAAGATTGCAGATTCAATGCAAGGGCGTTTACAACAGTTTAAAACTCTCAATAAAGAAATTGATGGTTTAACGGTTTATAACGCTCAACTAAGCAAACAGCTTAGTAATCAAATCAGTGAAATGGAAGCCATTAACCTATCAATGGATCAGGTTTCTATTATTGAACGTCAAATTACCCCATTAATGCTACGCATGGTCACAGGTCTTGAGCAATTTGTTGCACTTGATGTGCCTTTTCTAAAAGAAGAGCGTGCGAAGCGCATTGCTTCACTAAAAGACATGATGGATCGTGCAGATATCAACTCTAGTGAGAAATTTCGCCGCCTTTTAGAAGCGTACCAAGTGGAAGTTGATTATGGCCGCACAATTGAAGCGTATACAGCTTTACTAAGTGTTGAAGGTCAAGAGCGTGAAGTTGATTTTCTTCGTATTGGTCGTTTAGAGCTTATCTATTTAACGCGTGATGGTAAAAATGCAGGGAGCTGGGATCAAAATACCAAGTCATTTGTTGCGTTACCAGACTCAACAATTAGCCAGATCAGTAAAGGTTTACGCATTGCACGTAAGCAACTTGCCCCAGATATGTTAACACTACCAGTACACGCGGCTGAATAAGAGGTTTATGACGATGAAATTATTAACCAAAATGACAAAAATGGCCGCTTTAGTCACTGGCCTTGGTTTTGCCTCTACGTGTATGGCAGCAGAGCCAATTGACTTAGATGCGTTATTAAAAACACTTGAGCAAGGTAAATCTGCACAGTCAGCACAAAACCTGCAACGTGAACAAGCGTTTAAATCGCGTGAAAATGAACAAGTACAAATGCTTAAAGATACTCAGGCAAGACGTAACCAAATGCTTGCTGAGTCTGAGCGCCTTGAAACGCAATTTGAAGAGAATGAAGTAAAATTAGCCAATCTAACAGATACGCTTTCTAACCGTATGGGTTCATTAAAAGAATTGTTTGGTGTACTGCAACAAGTTGCAGGGGACTCAAGTAATAAATTTATGACCTCAGTTGTGTCAGCACAAATCCAAGACCGTAGTAAATTTATGGATGAACTAGCTGTTAAAATGGGTTCAACCTCAAACCTAGCGTCAATCGAAGATATCGAAAAAGTGTGGTATGAACTACAACGCGAAATGACAGAGCAGGGTAAAGTTACCCGTTTCAATACTGATGTAATCGTTGAAGGCGGCGCTAAAGCACAGCAAGAGGTTGTTCGTGTAGGTGCATTTAACCTTATTTCTAACGGTAAATACTTAGAGTATAACGCGGCAACAAATACAATTAGCCAATTAACTCGCCAGCCTGTTGCGCGTTTTACAGCTACGGCAGAAGATCTACAAAATACAGACTCTGGCGTTGTGCAATTTGCACTTGACCCTACAGGGGGCTCAATTCTTGGCTTATTAGTTCAAGCGCCTGATACTGAAGAACGAGTTCACCAAGGTGGCACGGTAGGTTATGTCATTTTGGGTGTTGGTCTTGTTGCTCTACTTATCGCTATTGAGCGTTTCTTATCGCTGATGTTAATTGGTGGCAAAGTTCGTCGCCAGCTTAAAGATAGTGTCGCACGTGATGACAATCCACTTGGTCGTGTAATGAAAGTCAAAGATCAATACCCAGATGTTGCATACGATACACTTGAGCTTAAATTAAGCGAAGCAATTCTACGTGAAATGCCAAAGATCACCCGTAATCTAACGCTTATTAAAATTATCTCAGTGGTTGCGCCGTTACTTGGTCTACTCGGTACCGTAACCGGTATGATCAATACCTTCCAAGCAATCACCCTGTTCGGTACTGGTGACCCTAAACTAATGGCGGGTGGTATTTCACAAGCACTCGTTACAACGGTACTTGGTCTTGTTGTGGCAATCCCCACTGTGTTTTTATACACCTTGCTTAACACGCGCGCTAAAAACATCTTGTTAATCATTCAAGAGCAAAGCGCAGGTATTATCGCTGAACGTAGCGAGAAAGGAGCATAAACCATGGTGCTATTGATTGATTCAATCAATGCTATCCGTGATTTTCTCGACACTGGTGGCCAAGTCCTCTTGGTCATCGGAGTGTTAATCTTCGCGATGTGGTTATTGATACTCGAGCGATTTATATTTTTCTTTCAAGGTTATAAGCACTACAAGCGTGATGTTAAAGCAAATTGGCACAATCGCCCTGAGCGTAATAGCTGGCATGCAGAGCAAATACGTCAAGCCATGATCTCACGCGCTGGTATTAAGCTTAATGCCAACTTAGCGTTAATCAATGTCATGGTTGCACTATGTCCGTTACTTGGCTTATTAGGCACAGTAACGGGAATGATAGAAGTATTTGATGTCATGGCCGTAACAGGTACGGGGAGTGCACGCTCAATGGCATCTGGTGTTTCTAAGGCGACTATCCCGACAATGGCGGGGATGGTTGGCGCACTGTCTGGTGTATTTGCTTCTACATTTTTACAACGCCGTGCTAAGCGTGAAGTAGAGCTACTTGAAGATAACATGGTTTTAGACCACTAATAAAATTTGTAAAGCAGTCAACGGGCTGCTTTACCAAGGAGTAAACGATGAGAGCCCCATTAGGTAATTTATTACAAGAAGACGAAGCAGAAGAAATTAACATGACGCCAATGCTAGATGTTGTTTTTATCATGCTTATCTTCTTTATTGTTACAGCATCATTTGTGAAAGAGGCCGGTATTGATGTGAATCGCCCAGAAGCAGCAACAGCCGTTAAAAAAGAACGTGCAAATATATTAGTTGCAATTTCTGATACGGGTGAGATTTGGATTAATAAACGTAAAGTCGATGAACGTGCGGTACAAGCAAACATTGAACGTTTAAAAGCAGAAAACCCACAAGGTAGCGTTGTGATCCAAGCGGATAAAAAAGCCACCACAGAAGTATTAATTAAAGTGATGGATGCATCACGTGCTGCAGGTGCGTTTGACGTTTCAATTGCTGCGCAAGAAGCATCATAAGGAACTGATATGTTGCGATATTTAGTTGCATTAGTCATTGCCGGTGTTGTTACCTTTATGCTTTTTTTAGGTATGCAAGCATTGATCACCGGCGGCGAAGGGGCAATGAGTGAGCCTGTCAAAGGTAACGTACTTGATTTTGTTCGTCTTAAAAAAGAAGAAACAGTTCAAAAGAAAGAGCGTAAACCGCAAAAGCCACCAACACCAAAAGAGCCGCCTCCGCCTATGGAATCACCGCAAATGCAAAACAGTGATCCAAATGCATCGGCGTCTAACTTTGATTTTGGTGCCAGTGTCGATGCCGATGTAAGTTTAGGTGGTGGGTTGGCACTTGATTCAAGTGATGGTGAGTACCTACCAATTGTGAAAGTAGCTCCTGTGTATCCGCGCAGAGCACTATCGCGTGGTATTGAAGGGTATGTGATTGTTGAATTTACAGTAACCAAGCAAGGTACTGTTCGTGATGCGAAAGTAGTGAAAGCTGAACCTGAATCCTTGTTTGACCAAGCTGCAATGGACGCGGCACTTAAGTTTAAATATAAACCACGTGTGATCGACGGTGAAGCTGTTGAGGTTGCAGGTGTACAGAATAAAATTTCTTTCCAAATTAACGGCTAGAAACAGAGGATTGCGATTATGAAATTATTAAAAACTGCATTAGCGTGTACTTTTGCTATTGGTACCAGTGTTGCGCTGCCAAGTTTAGTCTCATTGTTGCCAGGAGTTTCGCTTGCGAGCGTTTCTGCACAAGAGCAAAAAACCACAAAAGTGCCTGCACTGCGTGAAAAAGTATATAGCCAATTAGCACGTGCACAAAAGCTTGCTGACGATGGTGATGCAAAAGCTGGCCTTGAAGCGCTTGATAGTATTAATGAGCGTTCTTCAAGTATGAACTCATATGAAATTGCTATGATGCATAACTTTTACGGCTTCATTTACTATAACGAAAATGACTTGCCTAAGGCGATAGCCGCTTTTGAGAAAGTAATTGCTGAAGAGGGTATTCCTGAAAGTTTACGTGTGAGTACTACGTTTAGCTTAGCGCAACTTGCTATGGCTAATAGTGACTATAACAAAGTTATTGATTTTTTAGCTAAGTGGGATCAAATCAATACAAAAGAAAAAACCGACGCCTATTATGTGTTGAAATCACAAGCGTATTATCAGTTAAAAGAGTATCAAAAAGGTGTTGATAATATTAATCAGGCTATTGCGTTAAGTGATAGCCAAGGGAAAGAGCCAAAAGAAAACTGGTTAATTCTGCAACGAGCGATGTATTACTCACTTAATCAAACTGACAATGTTGTTGCTGTTCTTGAGCGTATGGTTAAGCTTTATAACAAGCCAGAATACTGGGTACAACTCGGCGGCATGTATGGCGAAACAGGTAAAGAAAAACAACAATTAGCAGTGCTTGAAGCCGCATATCAGCAAGGTTTTCTTACGTCAAAATCAGATTTACGTCAACTTTCCCAAGTGTACTTATATAACGGCTTAGCATATAAAGCGGCTGTTGTGATGAGTAAAGGGATTGACTCTGGTGTTGTTGAAAAGTCAGCTAAAAATTATGCGTTTATTGCAGAAGCCATGGTTCAGGCTAAAGAAGATGATAAATCAGTTAGTTACTTTGCAAAAGCGGCGGATCTTTCAACGCACGGTAAATATGAGCAGCGTTTAGCTGAGGTGTATGTAAATTTAGAGCAATACGAAGAAGCCGCAGATGCAGCGCGTAAAGCACTTGATAAAGGTTCTCTTGATTTTGAATCTAATGCTTATGTCGCATTAGGTATGGCGCAATATAGTATGCAAAATTTTGAGGCCTCTATATTAGCGTTTGAACAAGCTGAGAAACACAAAAAATCGCAGCGATTGGCTGAACAATGGATAAAATATGTTAAGCGTGAAAAGTTACACGCTGAAACTTTACGTACTGCATTGTTATAGTTCATCACTTATTATTGTAATTTTAACGGTCATCGTTTGATTACAAACCTATTTTATAATCGCAACACCAAAACCGCCTTCGGGCGGTTTTTTTCGTGTTTTTATTTCCTAACAAATTGTTTTTTAATCTAATTACATTGTCATTTTATGTTTATGAAAGTGTAACTGTATTGTCACACAGCTCCCGTAAAGTATCCCTCGTTGAAAAAGTTAAGTGACCTTAATACATGGTTTTTGTGTCTTAAAGTGACCTACAGAAAACTTAATGCGCTAATAAAATAACTAAATATTAATTACCCAAATGGAGTGAACAATGAAATTATCTGGCTTATTTAAAATCAGTCTTGTGGCTGCTGCTATGACGCTTGCAGGTTGTGGAGGAGATATTGAGATCACCCCAACTGTTAACGATAATAGTACGACTACAGATAACAGTGTGAATAATTCTAATAATACTAGTGGTGGTGGTAACACTGATGATTTTGAGTGTGCTAGTTACGAGTCAGATGCAGGTACTGTACAAGGTATTTTTGATGGTAAAGATTGTACGTACAATGATTCATTCGCAAGTAAATCTATTGAGATCACTAGTAATATAACTTTCAAAGAAATCCCAGATGGTGGTGTTCACTTATTCTCCGATGCCTTACTAATTGGCAACGATGGTGATACAACAAGCGGTTTTGTTGTGCCGGAAAATGGGCCTACTTTAACAGTAGAGCCTGGCGCAACACTTGCTTTTCAATCTGGTGAAGCAATAATTCGTATTGCCCGAGGTGCTAAAATTCAAGCAAACGGTACAGAAGCTAAACCAATTACATTCACGTCTGCAAATGCTTTTGACCGTTTTGATAGTGCAGGTAATGGCGCTCGTTATGCTGATTGGGGCGGTATCATAATCAACGGTAACGGCATTACTGATCAATGTACTGATGCAGAGCGAGCAGCAACTACATGTAATGTGCCATCTGAAGGTATTACAAGTTACTTTGGCGGTAATGATAATAGTGACTCAAGCGGTAGCATTAAGTGGGCTAAAATTTGGTATGCAGGTTCAGGCCCTAAAGTGGGTGGTGAAGGCGATGACCTTAACTCACTAACGCTTAATGCTGTGGGTTCCGGTTCAGCATTTGATTACTTGCATATCCACCAAGGTTTTGATGACGGTATCGAGTTTTTTGGTGGTGCAGCGACAATTAAACACATTGTTGTTACTGATACGCAAGATGATTCATTTGACTTCGATGCAGGTTGGCAAGGTAAAGGTCAATTCTTATTTGTTCAACACGGCACTGTAACACTTGCTGATGGCACAATTGCAAATATGGGTAATAATGGTTTTGAATCAGACGGTGTTAAAGGTGAATCTTCTGCTGAAGTGGCACCAAGTAATCCAACCCTAGCAAATATTACGGTTATTACTACTGACGCTAAGTCAGTACGTGATGATGACCCTTCACAAGCTTTTAAGTTTGACGATGAGTTTAATGCTAATATTTATAATGCTTTGTTAGTTAAGAAAAATGCAGTGGAATCGAGTTGTATCGAGCTTTCTTCTGATGGAGAGAAACAAGCCGATAAAATTATGTTTAATAATTCTGTTATGGCTTGTTCATCAAACTTCGCAGAAACAGATACATTTGCGGGTGGCCCATTAGCAGCTCAAACAAAAGCTTCTTGGTTTGAAAATGGCGGTAGTAGTGAAATTTTAACTGATGATGTTGTAGTATTCGCTGATAATGGCTTCGCTACTAATACAGCCTCTACAGATATAACAATCGCTGCTAATGATTTAACTATTCTTGATGATAGCTTTTTCGAAACTGTGGATTACATCGGTGCAGTATCTGATCAAGATACTAGCTCTAGCTGGTACAAGTGGGTTGAAACTGCTCTTGCAGCAGCTGCTCAAGACTAATACCTGCTCATTTAGAGTTATGAAATGTAGGCGCCTTCATGCTTAGTCACAAGCAATTGGCGCCTGTTTTTTATCAAATTGATTAGGATGTAAATCATGTCAAAACAATATAGGCTGAGTAAACTGTCACTCGCAATTGGCCTGGGATTGTTTATTCACACTAGTTATGTAAGCGCAGCTGACGAACAACTCGAAAATAACGAAATTGAAGAAGTTGTTGCTGTTGGTACACGCCTTCAAGGTAGCGCAGCTGCCGTAGTTGAAGAGCGTAAAAATCAAGCTTTTGTTGCAGATATACTAGGTGCTGAACAACTTTCAAGAACTGGTGATAGTGATGCTGCATCTGCACTTCGCCGGGTTACTGGTTTAACGCTCGTAGATGGTAAATTTATTTATGTGCGTGGTTTAGGTGAACGTTATTCAAGTGCTCGCTTAAATGGTGCATATGTTCCAAGTCCAGATTTAACTAGAAATGTACTGCCATTAGATATATTCCCAGCGAGTATTATTGAGAGTATGGCGGTACAAAAAGCCTACTCGCCAGATATGCCAGCAGCGTTTGGTGGTGGTAATATAGATATTCGCACTAAATCAATTCCATCAGAGTTTACTGCTGGCGTTGAACTTGGAGTTGGGTATAACACTTCTGCTAATGATGGTTATAAATATTCAGGATCAGACAGTGCAATTCCACAAGCATTAAAAGATGCAATTGTGCAATACCACGGTAACTTTAGTGTTAGTAATATTGTAAGCAGAGACCTTTTAGTTGATAGTGAACAAGGCACTCGCGCTGAGCAAGCTACGGCTATTAATAACCAATTACTTAAATCACTGCCGCGAAATTATGCATTAGAAGAAGATTCAATTGATCCCGAATATGGTGTTAAAGCGCATATAGGCGATAGTTACGAAGAGTCTTATTTTGGTGGCAAAATCGGTTTTTTACTCTCTGGTGCCTATGTAAATGAATGGGATTCTAGAACACAGTTCTCATCAGTTATTACACAAGATCAAGAGGATTTAGAAAACTGCTCAACTACGTTGAAAACATCGGAAGATGTTGCCGGATCTTGTTACAATACATTAAAAGACTCTACAGTTACGACTGAAAACGAGCGCTATAACTTAACTGGAAGTGTTGGTTATTCTTATAAAACTCATAGTATTTCAGCGCAGCATTTATACATTGTAGATAATGAGGATGAAACTGAAGTTTCAATTTCTCAAAGCCCTGCGGGCAGTTCTACATTTAGTATTGCAGGTAATGGCATTGCAAACCGTAACCATGAGTTTAACCTAGAGCAAAGAGAGTTAAATATTAGCCAATTTTTAGGCCAACATACTTTCCTTGATTACTGGGGGGTTGGTTTTGATTGGCAATATACACGCTCTGAAGCGACTACAGATATTCCAACAAATGCTAACTATAAATTTAGAGACCAATACGATAGTGAAGGTAATTACGCTGGGTCAACAATCACAGGTGATGACAACCGTGTGATCATGTCTTATACAGACATGGAGGAGCATGTTACTTCATACGGTGGTAATTTTAACCTGCCACTTACTTTTGATTCTATGGAGGTAGAATTCAAAGTTGGTTATGATTTTTCAGATAGAGCACGTGTGTATAATACATCAAGCTTTACAGTTAATAACAGCTCAGGCTCACCAATCACAATAAACGATGGTACAAATGATCCTCTTGCTAATAGCGGTTATCTTTCAGATGAGTTTATCGATAATAATGGTGTCTTAGTCGACTTTAATGAGCCAACAGCTCCTGATGCTGATGATTATATCGCTGCGCAAAAAATAGATGCAGGATACGGTTCTTTTGATGTTATCTATGATCAATGGCTACGTGTTAGCGGTGGTATTCGTTATGAGCAGTTTAGTCAATCATCTGTGGGTACTTCGAGTTTAATCTTTGATGGTGAAGACCTACAAAATATTTGGTCTCCTGAAAAGATTGAGGCAGGGACTATCTTAGAAGATGATTGGTATCCAGCTCTGTCGTTAACCTACCTAGGCGGTGAAGATTATCAAATTCGTGCTGGCTATGGTGAAACTGTTGTTCGACCTGACTTTCGTGAAGTTGTACCGGTTACATACTTTGATCCGCTCACTGATATTCGTACATTTGGACGTGTTGGCCTCAAAAGCAGCCCGATTAAAAACTACGATTTACGTTATGAATACTATGGCCAAGCTGGTAACTCATTCAGCGTAGCTGCATTCTATAAAGATATTCAAGCGCCAATTGAAACAGTATTAAGAGTCGGCGACGATGATTACTCTGCTAGTTTTGTTAATGGCGATACAGCAGAAGTTTACGGTGTTGAAGCAGAGTGGTTACAAGACCTTACAATGCTAACTGAAGGTCTTTTCACCAGTGGTAATATTACATTGAGTGACTCCGAAGCGACTATCGACCCTGCATTAGCTGGTAATTTAACTAATCCTAAAAAGCGTATGACAGGTCATTCAAAATATGTCGTTAATATGCAATTAAACTATGATTCACCCGATGGTATTCATAGTGCATCATTAGTCTATAACGTTTTTGGTGAACGTATTCTTGCTGCGGGTGTTGCGGGTCGTGATGATGCGTATGAGCAACCATTTAACTCATTGGATTTAGTTTATACTTGGTATCCAAATTTTAACTCTAAAGTTAAATTCAAAGTACAAAACTTACTTAATGAAGATAAAGAGGTTACTCAGTCAGATATCATTGTTCGTTCACGTGATGAAGGCACTGAACTAAGTATCAGTTACTCTTACGAGTTCTAAAACATAGCCTAGGAAGGCGAATATAAAACCCTACAATTATTGCCCTACCTTGTGTAGGGCTTTTTTATTGTCGTGGCTTATTGTGCATACATACTTTTATATGGCGTTATTATTAGGATTAAGATTTTAAACAGATAGGTCAGGGATTTTAAACTGCAGATACAGTGAGGCTTTATAAGAACCCAGAAATATAATTCTGGGTTCTTTTGTGGACTCTAGTTACCGCATTTTATGCTTGCATACAAAGGATAGCACTGGTTTTTACTCCCAGTACTTTTTGAAGCCCATGCGCTATCGTACCAATCGTATTCTGCATAGGAAGACTCATCTTCACCACATTTTACAGCACTGCCAGTTACTTCTTCTTTATAGCCTTGCTCTTTGCAAAATTGGTTGCCAGATAATGAACCGACAAAAAAGTTTCTATAACTATTATTTACTCGTACGGTAGGGTTGATATATGTCGCTGTAGATAAGCTGGTTGTGGAACCTGTTACTTGCTCAACACTGGTTGTTGAGCTGGCAAAAGATGTATTCGATTCTACATTGATTTCGTTAGCCTGTGCTGATACACCTAAAGATAACAAGACTACAATTAGGCTAGATAAGTATGATGTTTTCATTTGTTTGATTCCTTTTAAAAAATAAAATAATACACAATACATCTAACTTCAAAGTGCAAGTTCATTGTAAATCTTATTTATTGCATTTCTATTAACCTATTTAGGAATGAAAATACAGTATGTACACATTAATAAGCTGGGTACTGTAGTTAGTTTCGACGTTAGCTTTGTGCCTTGAAGATTATCTGCTTTAGTTAAGAAGCAAAACAATGTTGTTATCAACAATTGATGATAGATTGAATATGAAAAAATTTTATGTTCTATGAGTAACACTGGTGTTGCCTCGATCACAGTGCTAGATTAACTGTTCTAAAAATTAAATCTCACGCAATGAATTTTAATTTTTAATGAATTAGGTATTTCTTATGACTCAAACAGTGGAACAAACAATGAAAAAAGTAGGATTGGTCGGATGGCGGGGCATGGTTGGCTCTGTATTATTAGAGCGTATGCAACAAGAAAATGATTTTGCTCATATCGACACCACTTTTTTTACTACCTCGCAAACCGGTCAACTTGGCCCTGATTTAGCGGGTCCTGCTAAACCATTACTCGATGCAATGGATTTTGATTCACTCGCGCAAATGGACATTATTATTACCTGTCAAGGTGGTGATTATACCAAAGCCGTTTACCCGCAGTTACGTGAAGCCGGTTGGGATGGTTACTGGATTGATGCAGCGTCTGCTCTTCGTATGAGCGACGACAGTATTATTGTACTCGACCCTGTCAATAAAGATGTGATTGAACAAGGCCTTGAGCAAGGTGTTAAAACCTATGTGGGTGGTAACTGCACGGTTTCACTGATGTTATTAGCGCTGGGTGGTTTATTTGAGCAAGACTTGATTGAATGGGTAAGCCCTATGACCTATCAAGCAGCCTCAGGTGCAGGTGCGCGCAACATGAAAGAGCTAATCGCGCAAATGGGTTCTATTCACGCAAGTGTTGCTGATAAACTTGCCGACCCACAAGCGGCTATCTTAGAAATTGATAAACTAGTCACGCAGCAAATTGCATCAAGTGATTTGCCGCAAGATCAATTTGGCGTGCCTTTGGCTGGTAGTTTAATTCCTTGGATTGATGTGCCAATGCCATCAGGCCAATCAAAAGAAGAATGGAAAGCGCAAGTTGAAGCGAATAAGATTTTAGGCTCATCTAAGCAACCTGTTCCTGTAGATGGTTTATGCGTACGTATTGGTGCAATGCGTTGTCACTCACAAGCAATGACCATTAAATTACGTGAAGATATTAGCGTTGAGAAAATCGAGCAAATTTTAGCATCACATAATGAGTGGGTTAAAGTTATTCCTAATGAGCGAGATATTACAGCCACTGATTTAACACCTGTGAAAGTAACTGGCACGCTTAGTATCCCTGTAGGACGTATTCGTAAATTAGCGATGGGTCCTAAATATATCAGTGCATTTACCGTTGGTGACCAATTATTATGGGGGGCTGCAGAGCCTTTACGTCGTATGCTACGAATTATTGTTGATAACAATTAATTCGTTTTCGCTTTGTTTTTAAAAAGAGGACTATGTCCTCTTTTTTTATTGCTAATATAAATATTCTTCTGTTTTTGTGAATAATCTGTACAGCGTTGTTTTTTGTTCAGTATAATGACTTAAATGTATTTGATAATAATTTAGATTATTGTATAAGCTTAAACAGAGGTGCACATGCGCGTGAGTTACCCCATCAGATTAAATCTATTAACGAAAGCAATTCTGACGGTTATCGCTGTTCCTTTCGGGGGATTTGTTAGTTTTCAATCTCAAGCAGCAGATGATATTGAATCAATTGAAGTTTTCGCTCAGGCATTGAAAATAGATACCCCTGCCCAAGAAACGCCTAAAGCGGTCTCTATCTTAACAAAAGAAGAGCTCGCTATTCGAGCTCCACAAAAATTAGATGAAGCTCTGCGCTATACCTCAGGTGTAACAGTGCAGCCATATGGCGCTGACAATGATACCGATTGGTTTAAAGTACGTGGCTTTGACGCTGCAACTTATCTAGATGGCAATCGTTTATTCCGTGATGGTTATTATACTTGGTTGCTTGAGCCATTTGGCTTGCAGCAAGTTGAAGTTGTTAAAGGCCCTTCAGCGATTTTATTTGGTGAAGCGCCTCCTGGTGGGGTGGTCAATGCGGTTTTAAAAAAACCAAGTTATGCGCCGCCTGGAGAAATACGCTTGGAAGTGGGTAATAACAACCTTAAATCAATTGGCTTAGATGTGTCAGGTCAAGCGAATGAAAGTAACTCAATGCGTTATCGTATGGTTGGTTTATTGAAAAGTAATGACGGTGAACTAAATGGATCACAAAATGATCGTATTTATTTTGCGCCTAGCTTAGAAATTGATATTTCAAATAAAACAATAATGACATTAATGGCAACTTACCTAAAAGACGATGGTACGCCTACTAATCCATTTTTTCCTGCAGCGGGTTCGGTTATTGATACGCCTTATGGTCAAATAGATCCTGCCACTAATTTAGGCGAGCCGGACTATGATAAATATAAGCGTAGTCAAATGTCTGTTGGTTACTCCCTCGAACATACCTTGAATGATACATGGGTGTTATCGCAAAAATTTAATTATGGTCATAACGATTTATTTTTACGTAGCGCTTATGCATTTCCAAATTCAGATCCGCAAGCGACACAATTATATCGCGGCATTGTATTTCGTGATGGTAATAATCAAAGTGTAACCCTTGATAATAAAGCTGTTGCTAATTGGAATAGCGAACGCCTTGAACATACGCTACTTGCAGGTATCGATTTACAATATCATGAAACCAATGGTGACGAGCAAGATAACTATAGCTTTGGGACCATTGATCCGTGGCAGCCTGAGTATGGTAATTATACAGCCTTAGATTCTGCTAATAATATTGACCGCGAAATAAGCAAATCTCAAGTAAGTGCGTATTCGCAATATCAAGTTAAATTTGATTCACAGTGGATTGCCCTTGTTGGTGCACGTTACGATGAAGTTGAAACAGATAATCAAAGTAATAAACTTGCTCAGCAGCAATCACAAAAAGATGATCAGTTATCACTTAATGCTGGGGTGATGTATTTAGCTGAGAGTGGTTTATCTCCGTATGCCAGTTATGCGCAGTCATTTGAGGTGTTAAGTACGATAGATCCAGCAACGGGAGAGTTATATAAACCGTTGGAAGGTGAACAAGTTGAGCTTGGCGTTAAATACCAACCAAGCTTCATTGATGGTTACATTAACGCATCATGGTTTGATATTACTCAAGAAAATGCTTTGGTAACAAACCCAGCGACGTTTGTTGCCACGCAAACAGGTGAAGTGAGTTCGCAAGGGATTGAGCTGGAAACGGTCACTCAGGCATCGCAAAGTGTTAAATTAACAGCAAGCTACACTTATACTGATGCCACAACCGATGACACCGCTGGGCAAGGTACTAAACAAGCTGGACTTATTCCTAAAAATGCCGCTTCAGTGTGGGTTGATTACGATGCATCGTTTGCGGGTATTAATGGCCTGAATATTGGCTCGGGTCTTCGTTATATGGGGGAGTCAAAAGATAGCCCCGCCAGCAGCGACTTAACAGTTAAAAGTGCCACCCTATGGGATGCGGTTGTAAGCTATAGTATCGCTGAACAATGGCAGCTACAGCTGAACGTGAATAATATTTTAGATAAAGAGTATGTATCAGCATGCGATTACTATTGTTATTACGGACAGTCTCGCTCTGTTGTGTTAAGTGCAAATTATCGCTTCTAGTTAGTGCCAGTACATCAAGCAATTCAATAATTGATAGTGAAAAGGCTGATAGAACCTATCAGCCTTTTTTATTTATTTTTTCTCAAGCAATGCTTTTAATTCATCGAGTTGAGCTTTTAATTGATTAATTTGTCCTTGTGTTGCTGGTAAAGAGTCGACATCTGCTTGTTCTTCTCGGGCGTTACGGTGCTCTTCAGACATAACTTCTAAAATTGCCCCGACCATCATATTTAAAAATACAAACGCCGTTAAAAATATAAAGGTTAAGTAGAAAATCCAGCTTAACTTATAAACCGCCATGGTTTCGTACATGACATCGGTCCAATCTTCGAATGTGGCAATCCTAAATAGTGTTAACATTGAGATTGACACGTCACCCCATAACACGGGGTTTATGTCTGCGAATAACATACTGCCCATTGCGGCATATATGTAGAAAATAACAAACATCAATAATGCGATATACCCCATTTGTGGAATGGCTTTGAGTAATGAGTTAACCAGTAAACGCAGTTCTGGGATCATAGAGACCAGCCGCAAGACGCGGAAGATTCTTAACAATCGGGCAATAAAGATAGTTGATCCCGCTGCAGGGTATAAGCTCCCAACGACGATAATAAAATCAAAAATATTCCAGCCTTTGGAAAAGAAGTCCTTGATCCCTTTGCTTGCAACATAGCGGATCACAAGCTCGATTAAGAAGAATATGGTGATCCCAACGTCCATCCAGTGCAGCGCAAATTCAACACTCGGGTGCAATGAGTAAGTGTGTGCACCAACAGTCAATGCAGATACAACAATAACGGCGATAACAAATGATTGAAATATTTTACTTTTATCGATACGCTGGAACAGCTCTTGTAACTGCGACAACATCATAATACGGCCTTAACGGTAGTTAATTTGAAACGTTTGCAATATACAGCAAAACCACGTTTGATGAATTAGTTTTGCGGTATAAAATGTAAGGAATTTTTAATGGTTTTCAATACACTGAAGTTACTTTTTAGTGCTTCAATTGTTTTTATCTTATCGGCGTGCTCATCAGATAGCCGTTATCACGAAATTCAATCTGCGCGTTTAGGTGAATGTAGTTACATGGCCGATAAAGAATACCATGAATGCATTAAGCGCCAAGAAGATAGCTACGACGAATATAAAAAAAATAGAGCCACAGAACAAACAACTAAAAATGACTAAAACAGAAAAACGACTCGACAGTATGCTGCGTAAAGCGTTGACATGTGCTTGTGAAAATATAAAAGACAGTCATAGCGATTTTAGCCACTTAACTCATATAGTTAATTTAAAAAAGCCAACAAATACATTGCAAGTAACCTGCTACTTTGTTGATGACTTAGCATTGTCACACGCTGCGAGTGAGCTGTACTTACCGGCTATTGAAAGTGAGATAAACAAACAACTCACCGTTATAGATATAAAGCCACAGACAATCAATTTTTTAGCAATGTAAGGGAGTTTATGTTTGCGAATTTGACGAATAAACAAAAGCGCCGCAGTTTGTTAACCCTTGCTGTGATATTTTTTATTTTAGGTATTTATCAAAGTACAGCATCAACTAATGGTATGCCGATGCTTGTTTTTAGTAATGGGTTTATTATCGCAATTGCTTTTTGGGCATTCTCACGACGCTACAGTGAAAAATTTATAAAACAACATGCTTTGGTTAATGCAATAACACGAGTGAACAATCAATTAGTGATAAAACAGGCGCCAATAAAAAAAATAGCTGAGGTTGATATTACCAGAGTAAGCCAAATCACAATCAGTGATAATTACCTCAGTTGTATCCTTGATGGTAATGGGCAAGGTTTTGATTTTCAATTAATTGGTAAAGCGGGTGAGATCAATACACAGGTAAATTCAATTTTAACAGTGAACGAACAACAAACGATTACTATCACTGTAGTTTAATTTGGTGTAGGCCTCACATACCGCTATAATCGAGCCAAATAGTAAAAGAGATATATTTATGGCTGTTCCTACTCGTTCTCAAATTTCCCCTGGCATTGAAGTCAATATTGTTTTAAAACAAGATCAACGCAGTGGTACCCTTACTAATGGTATTGTTTCACGGTTACTGACTAAATCACCCTCTCACCCTCATGGTATTAAGGTGCAATTAGAAGATGGTCAAGTGGGCCGTGTAAAAGAGATTATCTCATGAGCGTGCTTTCATCGAGCGAGTTTTGGCAATTAGTGACTGTTGAAGACAAAACCGCTGAGCCAGAGTCGGTAAGTGAGCGCTTGAAAAGCCTGTTAAGTGATCTAACTGATGATCAACTAATTGAATTTGATAAACAGTTTAGTATCTGTATGCGCCAAAGCTATACGTGGGAATTATTTGGTGCAGCCTTTGTAATGGCGGGTTGTAACGATGACTATGGTTTTTCTGAATTTCGCTGTTGGTTGATTTCTCGTGGTGAGGCCGCCTTTAACGCTGCGCTGGAAAATCCAGATTCACTCGCTGAGTGTACGCCAGTTTATCACCTAAATGAGCAGCCTTATCCGTATTTAGATGAATATGATCTAATAGCCGGGTTGCTTTATGAAGCGCGTAATGACGATGAGTTACCGTTTGTACCATCAGGTCTTGAGCAACCAAAAGGTAAACGTTTTAAAGATAAAGCTAAGTTTTTAAAACTTGCCTACCCGCAGTTGTTTGCTAAGTATTGGCAATAATACGTCGGTTTATTCAATAACTTAGATAAGCATTTAGCTGATTGATGTTATTTTAATTATTGTAGTTATGCTATGCTGATGGTACACATCACGAATAATTAGGTTTTTAATGCGTTATAGTGAAGTCTTACTGTATACCATCTGCTTATCTATGAGCGCCTTAGGCTGCGCTAAAACTGAGTTGCCCAGTAATAAAAGTCAGTTTATATCTTTGTTGAATAGCAAAGTGGGTAATTATCAAGTCGTGGCTGGTACTGCGGATAATTGCACTTCTGGATCGCTTACCTGGCTTGATAAAAATAACCCTGATCAGGGCTTTAAACTTGGCAATAGTATCATGTTTAATGCTCTGCATAATGGAACACAAACTAACAAAGTAGCAAATTTCTGTTTAGTCACCACAAAATATAAATACACTACGCAAAGCATCACTATGTCTTTACGCCATACTCGTTGTGAAAACGACAGCGATAATCTTAATACTAGCCAGACCTTACGATTTATTGCCGATAGCCGCTTACATTATAGTGTGGAAAATAGTGATAACGTTTGTCAGTTTGAGTTACAACGCTAGCAACACGCTATTTTCGGTAAGTGGTGCCAGCGCGTTGTATAGTGGGGCGATAAAAAAGTGCGTTTCATGTGCCATTGGTTAGTTTGTTGCTGACTGGCAAGGGTTAATGTATCTGCGCCATAACGTTTATTGACAGCATCTAAACAGGACATAAGTTTAATATTATCTGTTTTTTGATTAAATAAATCGTGTTGCTGAAACTGCGCCGCACTTACCTCTAATGCCCCAACTCCACATTTATAATACCGTACACCCACTTGATACAGTTGTTCGAAAATAGCGGTTACTGCATTAGCAAAGATAGTGCTGTCGGCACTGGGGGTCGGTAGTTCATAAATAAGAGATTTTTTTGCGTAATGTTGCTCATGAGGGGAGCTGGCAATAAACAGCAATAATCGCTTAGTGACACAGTGCTGGGCGCGTAGTTTACGTGCAACAATCATGGCATGATTCACTAGCGCTGTTTTTAAAGCAATAGGGCAAGTTAACCTATTAGCAAAGCTGCGAGTTGAAAACACCTCGCGCTTATTGTGCTGTACATCATGCCAATTTAAAGTAGGGCGACCGTTTAGCTCATCCACAGTGCGGGCAAGTACCACACTAAATAATCGTTTTATGTGTGATGGGGATTGCTGGGCTAAATCGAGCGCGCTGTTAATATTCAGTAGTTTTAATTTCTTAGTCAAGCGTCTGCC
Source organism: Pseudoalteromonas sp. S1727 (assembly GCF_005886375.1). Lineage (NCBI taxonomy): Bacteria > Pseudomonadati > Pseudomonadota > Gammaproteobacteria > Alteromonadales > Pseudoalteromonadaceae > Pseudoalteromonas > Pseudoalteromonas sp. S1727. The sequence continues at coordinate 13,849 of NZ_PNDT01000017.1, read as the reverse complement.
AACCCCCCAAACATCACCTACATCCATGGCTGCTAATATTGTCGTGCGCGATTGTTCGTTATCAATCACGGCAACGCCATTAAAACCACTGAGTTTTTTTGCGGCATGATTAGCTGCTTTTGCCAAGGTTGGCGTAGGACCGAAGCCAACCCCCACAGGTAGTTTAGTTTCGCGCCACACAGTACGGCGAATTAACTGGCCGTACTGGTGCCAGTCATTAATGAGTGGCGTAAAGCCGTTAAAGTGCAAAAATGATTCATCAATTGAATACACATACTGATTATCGCAAAAGCGACTGATGATATTCATCATCTTATCGCTCAAGTCGGCATACAACTCATAGTTAGATGAGCAAATAACCACATTATGTTTGGCTAATAAATGTTTAACCTTAAAATAAGGCTGAAACTTAGGAATATTTAGCCGTCGTGCAATCGGGCACACAGCACAGATACAGCCGTCGTTGTTAGTAAGTACCACAACCGGTTTAGTACGCAAAGCAGGGTTAAACACTTTCTCGGCGCTGGCATAAAATGCCACTGCATCCACTAAGGCATACATTGATGTAACTCAGGATTTGTACGGTGTAATCGGATAGAAAGGGTAACAACGCCTTCTAGTTGAAACTCATCTTCTTGGGTTAATTGCACTGGGCCATACAATGATGATGCTGATAATAAGCGCGCATTGGTTTTATCAAGTAACTTGCAGACAAATAAGCCGTTTAGATTGGCTACGATGACATCATTATTTTTGGCATCAATAGCGCGATCAACCAGCAGTAAATCACCGTCAAAAATACCCACTCCTTGCATTGATTCCCCTGAGGCAACGCCAATAAAGGTTGCATCAGGGTGCTTAATTAATAATTGATCAAGGGATAACCCCAGCTCTTTGTATTGTGCTGCGGGGGATTCAAAGCCACAAATACCCGCTTCGATGTAAATTGGAATAACAAGCATATAAAAAACACACTATACTGTACGTTTGTACAGTATAGTGTAATCGTTAATAAATTACCAAGCAGAAGATCGCTATAAAGCGTAAATCCCTTTCTATTTTTGGTTATTCACATTGTTGATCATAGTGTTAGCGACCATTAAAAAATTATCAATTTGTGCTTGGTCAAGGCCCTTACAGAGTAGGGTATCAACCGTGCTCTCGGCTTGCTTTAACGTTTTATAAAGTGTTTTGCCGCTGTTTGTTAATGACAAAATAAAACAGCGCTTATCATTTTCATCTGCACACTTGGCGATCAGCGCTAAAGACAAAAGTTCTTTAATTAAACGCGCTATTTGTGCTTTATCGCGTTGTGTTTTATTAACGATATCATTTGCTGTGCAGTGTGGAGTATCAGCAATGATATGCAGGCATTTTACATGTAATGCATTCAATCCCAATTCGGTGGCATTGATAGCATCTCTTACAATCAGTCGATAACTTTGTGTAAGGGTAAATAAGGTTGAGGCTAAATTTTGTTGTGGCATTACACACCTAGTTAGTTGACAAAGTCAATTAAATGTTTATAGTAGACTTTATCAACTAATGGGGCGTTGTGCAATTAAACAATGAGTAAAATCGTGAGGAGACAACAATGACTAGAAGAGTACGTCGTGCCACTGTGATCAGTACAACCGATATCGCCCCACATTTAAAGCGTTTGGTTGTGGGCTCTGATGAGTTTCATGATTTCCCAGCAGATCAACAAGGTGCTTATGTAAAAGTACTATTACCTCATAGGGGACAAGATGAGGTGGAAATAGACCTTAAGGCGGATAAGCCAGCACCTAGACGCTCATATACAATCAGAGCAATAGATACGCTTAACCACACAATTACCCTTGATTTTGTAGTTGATCAGCATCGTGGTATTGCAACTGATTGGGCCAAGCAAGCCAAGCCTGGTGATAAACTCGCTATTGCTGGCCCAGGAGCTAAGAAGCTGCAAGATTTTAGTCAGTCACAGTATTTAATGATTGCTGATCTGACCGCAATTAACGCCATCAACGGCTATTTACAGCAACTACCCGCCAGTGCGAATGTTGATGTGATCATTCATATTGCTGATCCAAACGATGTTATCGCGCTTGATACCATTAAAGCGCACAGCAATCACAGCGTTAATTGGTTAGTGACAGCGCAGCCACAAACCGATGTAGTTAATCAGATCACGGTGTTGCTTAGCCAGTATACGCAAAAGCCATTGATTTTTATGGCACTCGAAGCCTCTTTGCTGCGTACAATTAAAGACTTAGCGATTGATAATTATGCGATACCGCGAGAGAAAATAGTATGTTCAGCGTATTGGCAGCGTGGTGTTGATGCTGACGGCAAGTTAACGGCTTGATTATATATTTTTCAGTGTAAAACGTGTGAAACAGTCAATTCGAGTGCATACCCATGAGAGGAAGTCTACTTAAATAAAATAAGCGTCTCACAGCATTTATTTTAGAAAAATAGGCTTAGGTATGCACTCAGGTTTGGTTTCGAGGCGTTAATTTTTTTTATAAGGTAAACGGCTCGCTTTTAAACTGCTGTTGTTGTATTACTTTTTGTAGTTCATTGAGCACGTGTTTAGGTCGCCATTTACTTTTAAATACCCACTGCGTTAACGATGGCTCAGTGAACTGTGTGTATTGCTCAGGAGTTATATTGGTTGCTAACCACAGGTGATCTCGCGGGCTCTGATTAGCATAAAAGTAGTAACGATCACCATAATAGTTATTACGGTTACGCGTTGTGTCTTTATAGGTTTTCTTAAAAATAGCTTTATTAGCCATGTTTTTAGAAAATTGATTATTAAACAAATAAAATTGCGCATCGTAGTGGTGACGTCCTAGCCAAAAGTTTTCTACACCGTCAAATGTACTGTTTGCGACCACTAGTTTTTGCTCCGAGTCCAGTTCACCGTCATGCCACAAGGTTGCCGTTTGTTTCAGGTTGAAAAACGTTGAGTGCTCGATAAGCGCTATACCACGAGGGCACACCATATCCGTTGCCCCAGTAAATGAGCAATAAGAATGGTAATAAAGCCCGTTTTCTTTATTCCATAAGCTCAAGGTATCAGCACCATCGGCGCTAATATCACATTGATGTAATATGATCCGCGTAGCGCTTTCAAAACTGCGAATAGCAAATTGGTGCTCATCGGTATCATGCAAGCGACCATAATTATTGGTGACACTCAGGTTCACAATATTAATATCGCTGCCAGCGATATTGATCACCGCTGCGCCCCAATCACTGTCATGTTTTTCTCGCCAGTTATTACGCAGCTCAGCATACTCGATTCGGGTATCGCTAAGCGAACTGCCTACTAAGCTTAGATTATTACGAGTGATGTACAGTTTCTCGTGGTATAACCCAGGCCCAATCAAGATAATGACAGACTTATACTGACTACTAGCGTCAATGGCACTTTGTATGGTTTTAAAGGCAGTAGGCTGTGTCTTATTAACAGACAATATTTTACTCGGTTCGCTACCTATTGGTGGTGTTGCTGCCAGCAAGCCAAAAGAGCCAATGAATAAATAAAAATATAATAAAAACCGTTTCATCATCATGTTAATTATTTTCTATTGTGTTTTTTATTGCTTGGCTGTCAATTTCAACAATGGCACCGCGTTGTTGGATCACTTGGGCTGCGAGTAAATTACCTGCTAGAGCACAATGTTTAATAGGCTGTGCTGTTAGCCAGTATGCTAAGAACCCTGCATTAAACGAATCACCAGCGGCTGTTGTATCGATCACTTTTGCTATTTTTTGTGTGCTGAATGCTTCAACGGATACTGATTCATCAACGTGCTTTTTACTATATTGGCAACCCTCTGCGCCGAGCTTGATAATGACTTCGTTAGCACCTTGTTGATGCAAACGTGCTGTACAGTCGGCGACAGAGCTGTCTGCCCAAAGTTGGACTTCATCATCAAAGGTAACTAAGGCTAAGTCGGCAAGAGCATATGCTTTATTATTAGTTTGCTGACTATGTTCTTTACTAGACCATAACGCAGGGCGGTAGTTGCTGTCATAGATGATCATCACCCCTTGTCGTTTAAGCTGCGCTAAGTGAGTCAACAAGGTATGGCAGTCTTGTTCTGGCAAAATTGCTAATGAGATCCCTGATAAATAAACGGCGTCAACATGGGCAAGGACTTTAACTACATCACCAAAGTTTTCGTGCTGCACTAAATATTTAGCCGCGGAGTCATTTCGCCAATACTGAAAAGTACGCTCTCCCGAAGCATCATTTTGAATCATATACAAACCGGGTTGCTTGTTATGACTAAGTAGTACACTCTCTGTATTGATATGGTGAGCTTGCCATTTATCGATCAATGCACGACTCAATGGGTCGGTGCCCATCGCGCTTACGTAATTAACGTTGACCGTGTTACCAGCAAGTTTTTTTAAGTAAATGGCGGTGTTCATGGTATCTCCGCCATAGTTTTGCTGCATGGCAGTAAATGGTTGGCCACTTAGCTCAACCATACACTCGCCAATAATTGCGATGGACTTAGGGCTCATTTACAATGTTACTCCCTTTTTCCAAATTGCGACTTCGCGAATATCATTTATTTCATTGCAAGTCGGCTTGCCGTTTACAATATCAACGAGTAACTGCACGAACTCGCCGTGTACTTGTTCCATCGTGACATCGTTAATTAATACGCCAGCATCAAAATCAATCCAGCGTTTTTTCTTATTTGCAAGTTCCGAATTAGTGGCAATTTTTAGTGTTGGTACGAAACCACCATAAGGTGTACCGCGGCCCGTAGTAAATAACACCATATGACAACCAGCTGCACCGAGCGCGCTGGTGGCAATAGGATCATTACCTGGTGCATCCAATAGGTTTAATCCTGCCACTTGTAAGCGCTCGCCATAATGTAATACTGCTTGCACTTTGCTGGTGCCAGCTTTTTGCGTACAACCCAGTGATTTATCTTCTAAGGTGGTGATACCGCCTTTTTTATTACCCGGTGATGGATTTTCGTAAATCGGTTGATTATGTGCTTTGTAATAACCTTTAAAGTTATTCACCATGCTAACCAATTTATTAAAGGTGTCTTCGTCTTTGCAGCGCGACATTAATAAGGTTTCTGCGCCAAACATTTCAGGAACTTCAGTCAGTACTGTAGTTCCACCCTGAGCAATTAAATAATCAGAGAAATAACCCAACATTGGGTTCGCGGTAATACCAGACAAACCATCGCTGCCACCACATTCAAGGCCAAATTTAACTTCAGATAGAGTGCCCGGTTGGCGTTTATCTTGTTTTACTTGCGCATAAATTTGCTCAAGTAAAGCCACGCCTTCTTCAATTTCATCTTCAGCTTGTTGGGTGATCAAAAATTTAATTCGGCTGTCATCGTAATCACCTAAACCATCACGAAAGGCTGGTAATTGGTTGTTTTCGCAGCCTAAGCCAACGACTAAAGCACCACCTGCATTAGGGTGCAGTGCCATGTTTTGTAACAGTATCCGTGTTGTGTCTAAATCATCACCCAACTGAGAGCAGCCAAATTGGTGAGGAAAAGCATAAATACCATCTATTTCTAACTGTGGGTTACGCTGTTTAAATTCTTTGATCATTTGATTGATCATGCCATTAACGCAACCTACTGTGGGGATCAACCAGATTTCGTTTCGAATACCGACTTCGCCATTTTTTCGACGGTAAATATTCACAGCAGGTGAGGGCGTTGCTTCACTTTGCTCAATAAACTCAGGAATATACTGATAATCTAACTCATCGTTCAGGGTGGTTTTAACACAATGAGTATGCACCCAGCCGCCTTTTTGAATATTTTCTAGGGCAAAACCAATGGGCGCGCCATATTTAATTACATTTTCTTGTTTAGCAATATCACGCAGTGCCACTTTATGGCCTTTATCGATGTTCTCATTGACTAAGAGCTCTTCGTTATCAACAGGGAGTATTTCGCCTGCAGTGATATTTCGCATTGCAATAGCAACATCATCGGTTGCATGTAATTTTATTAGTGCTTTCATATTATTGGCCTAACTGATTAGTAAGCGTGGCACCAACACCGTTGGTGAGCATAGTACGTAGGTGAGTGGTAACGGTGGCAGTTAATTCTGGGATTTCATTTAAATCACTTTCCCAATGCCATTTTGCGCCTAAAACTTGTTCAACAAGGGCTGTTAGGGACAATGCATTGTTATCAAAGTCATGCCATAAGGTGTTAAATAACTCTAACCATTGTGGTGCGTCACTTAATTCAATTGGTTGCTCATTGCGTAGACCTTTATACATTAAGATTTGCCCAGCAATAGCCAGTGCCATCATATTTGGAACTGCGTTATTAGTTGCTACATAAGTATGTAATTGCGGCAAAATACGGGTTTTAAACTTAGTCATACTGTTGAGAGAGATAGACAGTAATAAATGGCAAATATACGGATTCCTAAAACGATTGAGCACATCATTAGCAAAGCGTTTTAGTTCTTCTTCTGGCAAATCAAGGGTAGGGATGATTTCACTAAAAATTAATTGTGTTAAATACTTTTCAAACAATGGATCCGCCAGAGCATCCCCAACAGAGTCAATATTTGCCATATAAGCCAGTGGTACTAGCGCGGTATGTGCCCCATTTAAAATCCCCACCTTTTGTTGTTTATATGGTGAAATATCATCAACAATTTTGATATTTAGATCACTGTTTTGTAGGCATAGTAGCTCAGCGAGATGCTGCGGGCCTTGAATAACAAATAAATGGAAATACTCAGCTGTCACCATAAAGTTATCTAAGTAACCTAATGATTCTTGTAGTTGCTGATGCTCATCGCGAGGAAAGCCTGTCACAATTCGGTCAACCAAGCTTGAGCAAAAGTAATTAGACTCATTAAGCCAGGTTACAAATGTGTGTGGTAGTTGCCAAAGCTGGCAGTATTGAAAGACGATTTCTTTAAGTTTCTCGCCGTTATAATCGATTAACTCACAAGGAATGATCACCATACCGCTGTCAGGCGAGCCATTAAAATGGTTAAAACGATGGAATAACCATTGCGTTAATTTTGCTGGGAATGCCTTTGCTGGCGCATCATCGAGCTTATCCGTATCAATATACTCAATCCCAGCTTCAGTGGTATTTGAAAAAATAATTTTCAGATCTGGGTTTTCAGCCAGTGCCATGTAACGTGGGAAATCTTTGTAAACAGGAATTTCTTCATTGATTGAACTAATAATACGATGATCAGCGACCGTTTCTCCTTGCTCATTTAGGCCACGAATAATGGTGGTATACAAACCATCTTGGACATTAAGTAAAGGAATTGCGTCATAATCAATAGGTCGGATCACTGCTACACCGGCATTTAAATCGCTTGTTTCGTTCAATTTATCAATTTGCCAATCGATAAAAGCACGCAAGAAGTTTCCCTCACCGTATTGCATTATTTTTGTTGGGTATTTGTTTTTATTAAAGTTTTTTCTATTCAGTGCTTGCATAATATGAACCTATAAACGTTATATGGGCTGATTGATTTTTATATCTTAGCCACATTTGCCACCGGTGGCAAATAATATTTGACAAACTGCCACCGGTAGCGAAGAATGGGTGTTAACAAGTTTAGCTAATTCGATTTACATCAAGTTAGTAATTAAGCAATAAATACTTTTATAGGAATTTAAAATGACAACCACTTTGTTTGATCTTACTTCAAAAACAGCGTTGGTCACCGGTGCAAGCCGTGGATTGGGTCAACAAATTGCACTGGGTTTAGCTGCTGCAGGCGCAAAGGTTATTTGTAGCAGTAGTAAAGAGCTGGGCTGCCAAACAACGTGCCAGATGATCAAAGAACAGGGGGGGGAGGCTTATGATTATGCTGCAGATCTAAGTGATGCAGATTCAGTAAATACCCTAGCAGCAACAGCTTTAGCAAACCATGGCAGTATTGATATTTTGGTTAATGTTGGTGGCACAATATTTCGTAGCCCCGCAGTGGATTACCCATATGAGCAATGGCAGAACGTGATGAAAGTAAATCTCGATGCCAGCTTTTTATTAGCACAAGCTGTAGCGCCGAATATGATCAAACAAGGTTTTGGCAAAATAATAAATATTGCTTCAATGCTGTCCTACAGTGGCGGTATGACAGTGCCGGCATACACTGCGAGCAAACATGCCGTGGCTGGTTTAACTAAAGCGTTGGCGAACGAGTGGGCACAACATAATATTCAAGTTAACGCCATTGCACCTGGTTATTTCAGAACAGATAACACTCAAGCTTTGCAAGATGATGCGACCCGTAATAGCGAAATTGAAAAACGTATACCCGCAGGGCGTTGGGGCGAAGCTGAAGATTTAATTGGATCAGCCATCTTTTTATCATCAACAGCCAGTGACTACGTCAATGGCCATATTCTTGCCGTTGATGGCGGCTGGTTAGCACGATAATTTTTAATTTTAGGTAGCAATTATGAGCACACAAATAGAGTCACGTTATGCCGTTGGTCCACATGAAGTGAAAGGCTATAACACCCAACAGTTAAGAGATGAGTTCTTGGTCGATAAACTCATGCAAGATAACACCATTTATTGGCTATACACTCATTATGAACGCTTTATGGTGGGCAGCGCAGTACCAACAAATACACCGCTTACACTAGAGACGGTAGATAATTTAAAAGCCGCAAACTTTTTAGCAGGCCGAGAGCTGGGGGTCATTAATGTCGGTGGCAGCGGCGCGGTGACTGCTGATGGTCAAGATTTTAAGCTTGGCTATAAAGATGCATTGTATTTAGGTAAAGATACTAATGATGTGGTATTTAAAAGTCACGATAGCCAGAACCCTGCAAAATTTTATCTTAATTCTGCACCGGCACATCACAAGTACCCAAACAAGTTAGTCACCCGCGATGATGCCAATGTATTGCATTTAGGAGCGCTTGAAACCTCCAACGAGCGCGATATTAATCAAATGCTGATCAATACTGTGGTGCAAACATGTCAGTTACAAATGGGCTTAACGGAATTAAAACCGGGTAGTGTTTGGAATACTATGCCAGCTCATCAACATGATCGTCGTAACGAAGTGTATTTCTATTTTGAAGTTCCCGAGCAACAAGCTGTGTGTCATTTTATGGGAGAGCCTACAGAGACTCGCCATCTTTGGGTACATAATGAGCAAGCAGTCGTTTCACCACCATGGTCTATTCACTCTGGCGCGGGGACACAAAATTACAGTTTTATTTGGGGCATGGCAGGAGAAAACCTCGATTATGATGATATGGATAAATATCAACCGAGCGAGCTGAGATAATCAGCTCTTTTGTGATCATATAGCGATAAGAAGAAATAATAATGCATAGAAATCTTCTCATAAAATTAGTACTGGTGTGTTCGTTAATGTTACTTAGCAGTTGCAGTAATGAGAAAAAAACAGTGCGACTGACCATGGCGCATACTCTCGATACCCGCCATGTGGTACACCAAGCAATGGAATATATGGCCGAACGTTTAGCGTTTTATTCAAATAACACAATGGAAATTGTTATTTATCCCGGTGGTCAGCTTGGTTCAGAGCGTGAACTTATTGAATTACTGCAAATTGGCAGTTTATCCATTACGAAAGTCTCAGCAAGTCCTCTTGAAGGATTTGTGCCTGAAATGAAAGTGTTTGGTATTCCGTATTTATTTCGTGATAGCGAGCACTTTTGGCGGGTGCTAAAAAGTGATTTAGGGGCTGAGTTACTCAATAAAGTGAGTACCGCAAGGCTCAAAGGCTTAGGGTATTACGATGCCGGTAGCCGTAGCTTTTATACGACCAATGGTGCGATTAATACGCCGGATGATTTAATTGGTAAAAAAATCCGCGTGTTAAATAGTCCAACAGCGGTTGCAACAGTGCAAGCGTTAGGCGGCGCAGCAGCACCGATTGCATGGGGGGAATTATATGCTGCATTGCAACAAGGGGTTGTGGATGGCGCAGAAAATAATCCACCAAGCTATTACCTATCTCGTCATTATGAAATTGCCAAATACTATTCGTTAGATGAACATACTTTTGTTCCTGACGTTATTTTAGCAAGCCTTGAAGTGTGGAACTCACTCAATAGTGAGCAACAACAATGGTTAAGCCAAGCAATGGCAGACTCGGTTGAGTACCAACGCTCATTGTGGCAAAGCGCATCCGATGAAGCCCTTAAAGCGGTCATTGCAGAGGGGGTAGAAGTGACTTACCCAGATAAGCAAGCGTTTCAAGATAAAGTGGCTGATTTTCATGCTTCGTTCGCTAATACAGCGGTTGCAGAGCATATTAAAAAAATAAAAAGCATGTAGAGGCACACAATGCGACAACTAAACACACACTTAAATCGCATCATCGAGCGATTACTGATTTTAGCCATGATAGCGATTGTAACCGTTGTCTGTTGGCAAGTTTTTTCACGATTCATTCTGCGTGCACCAAGCTCGTACACCGAAGAGTTAGCCCGCTTTTTACTTATTTGGATCGGGGTGTTAGGGGCCTCCTATGCATATCGAACTAAGGCCCATTTAGGACTTGATCTGTTTTACCAAAAAATGATCCCATCAATTAGACATAAATGTTCATTTGTTATTGAAATTTGCGTGCTAGTCACTGCGCTCAGCATTTTAGTCTATGGCGGTAGCCGCTTAATGATGTTGAGTTTTGAATTAAAGCAAACATCAGCGGCTCTGGGTATTAATATGGGTTACGTGTATCTGGTATTACCGCTCAGTGGTGTATTGATAGTTATCAACTGCATCGAAAACTTGATCACCTACGCTCAGCAAACATTTAAAGAGGAAGCATAATGGATTTAACGGCAATAGTATTAATCGTTTGTTTTTTTGCGTTATTGTTTATTAATGTGCCAATATCTTTATGTATTGCATTATCGACTTTAGCTGCATTATTAATGCACATTGATTTTACCCCCGCGACTACCACCATAGCCCAACAAATGGCGGGGGGCATAGATAGCTTTGCATTATTAGCTATCCCATTTTTTATTCTGTCTGGGTTAATTATGGGGCAAGGCGGTATTGCTAAGCGGCTTATTGAATGTGCGATGGCGATGATTGGTTTTTTACCTGGCGGCTTAGCCTTAGTGAATGTGATGTCGTGTATGCTATTTGGCGCAATTTCAGGATCAGCAGTGGCTGCAACTTCAGCAATTGGTAGTTTTATGGTGCCTGAAATGAAAAAACATGGCTACAGTGCCAGTTTTGCTGCAGCCGTAACGGCCAGTGCCGCCACCACCGGAATGTTAATACCACCGAGCAATATTTTAATCATTTATGCGATTGCAAGTGGTGGGGTGTCGATTGCTGCTTTGTTCATTGCAGGTTACTTACCAGGAATTTTGGTTGGCCTGGCACTGATGATTGTCTGTGCAATCTACTCAATTAAAAATAATTACCCAGTAACCGCACGTTTACCATTTAAAATTGTGCTTGAAAAAGTACTCGCTGCGTTACCGAGTTTATTGCTTATTTTTATTGTTATTGGCGGCATTATTGGTGGGATATTTACAGCAACCGAAGCTGGGGCGATCGCGGTTATTTATGCGTTAGTGTTGTCGGTATTTATTTATCGTGAAATAAACCCTGCTGAATTACCTGCTTTATTATTAAAAGCATGTGAAACAACGGCCATTGTTATGTTGATCATTGCGGCATCATCGGGCATGTCGTGGTTATTGTCATATACACATATTCCACAATTGGTCAGTGAGTTCTTTTTAACACTCAGTGATAACCCATTATTAATTTTACTGTTGATCAATCTAATTTTAATTTTGGTTGGTGCGTTTATTGATATGACCCCAGCGGTGTTGATATTTACACCTATCTTTTTACCTGTGGCAATGGAATTTGGTATGTCACCCATTCAATTTGGTATTATGATTGTGCTTAACTTATCAATCGGCTTAGTGTCACCACCGGTTGGCAGTGTATTGTTTGTCAGTTGTGCGGTGGCAAAAACATCGTTACATAAAATCATCAAACCAATGTTACCACTGTATGGCGTGATGTTTTTGGTGTTAATGCTGGTTACGTATGTGCCGGCAATTAGTGAAACATTACCTCGCTTATTTGGGCTTATAGAGTAACGTATAGCCTAATTATTATTTAGAATGGAACTCAAGTAGTTCCATTTTCTTTTCTATTATTAGATCATGCTTTTATTTAACCCGTTCACCGGTTAACACCCCTGAAATACAGGTTATTAACTTTCATTAAAAGAACGGCTGACGAGAGACTTTTATGAATCTAGGGTTAGTGTTAAACTTTGATAACATCCTAAAACAGGAACTTTTATGTCAGTAACGATTAATGATGTGGCGAAATTGTCCGGTGTGTCGAAACGCACCGTATCGCGTGTGATCAACCGCTCTGGGGCAGTTGGCGAGGCTACCCGAGAACGGGTTTTACAAATAATAAAGGAAGTTGGCTTCTCACCAGATAAACAGGCACGCGGTTTAGCGTCTAGTCGTTCTTACTTATTAGGCTTGATTTACGATAACCCCGATGCCCTGTATATCGACCAAGTTCAACGCGGGGCACTCAGTGTGTGTTCAGAGCTAGGTTATGAGCTGGTTGTGCATCCAAGTTACTCTAAAAGTGCTGAATTTATTGATGATTGTTTGTCATTTATCTCACGCTCTAAACTTGATGGCGTCATTATTTTGCCACCGGTATCAGAAAATAAAGAGCTTGCTGCTGCTATTCGTGATGCGGGTTGCCCGTATGTGCGTTTAGCATCCGTTGATTTAGATGATGCTGATAACATTGTTGTTTCAGATGAGCGCGCGGCGATGAAAGAAATGGCCAGCTACTTAGTTGAGCTTGGCCATAAAGACATTGGTTTTATCTCAGGTCCGCAAGTGTATCGTTCATCAATTGAGCGTTTGGCAGGCTTTTTAGCCGAGTTGCAAGTGTGTAATGTACAATTGCCGCCACATCGTATTGTAGAAGGGAAAAACAGTTACGAAAGTGGGATAGAGTGCGCAATGAGTTTATTAAGCACAGAGCCTCGTCCAACCGCCATAGTAGCTAATAATGATGAAATGGCAGCGGGTGTGTTACGTGTTGCTAATAACTTGAATATAAAAGTACCGCAAGAGCTTTCAGTGGCAGGCTTTGATGATAATATTTTGGCCTCACGTATTATTCCATCGTTAACCACTATTCGGCGTCCAGTGCAGAATATGGCGTGCTTAGCAGTGCAAAAGTTGATTAATAAAAGTCAATCAACTCAAAGTGAACGTGTAAAACTCGATGAGGTGATCACCCCTTATTTAGTGAAGCGTGAATCTACGAATAGATGCGCTAAGTAGTACAGATTAACTCCCCAGAACCTTTGGTTACGGACATACAATGCGCCTTACTTAGTAGGGCGTTTATTTTTTATGTCTGGCACATTTTCAATGGTGCAAGTCCCGCCACGTTTGACCCTAATATTAATTTAAAAACTTTAATTTCATGATGCCTTAGCTCTTTAAGCTCAGCGTTTCTTAATCTCTTTGTGAATTATTCACTTAAAAATTTTATTGCATAAAGAGAAAAGAATGAGGAGTAAATGAGGGCTTCAATCTGAGGTTCGCTGTGTCAGGTAATGAAATTATAGGAATAAAAAAATACCCTTGTCGTGCGAGGCAAGGGTATTGGTAACTATCAAATTGTGGGATACCAATCGACTTAAATATTTAACCATTCTAGCGGGCTAAATAAAGCGCTAACTGCGTTATAAATTTTTCATGTAGAACAACTATATGTCAAAATTTATGCCTTGTTATCACGCCATTTATCTGTAATAACCTATCGCTATTCCATCACCCATTGTAAACCCTCACAAT
>NZ_PNDT01000169.1:0-389 GCF_005886375.1 Pseudoalteromonas sp. S1727 | reverse complement strand
GAGCCTATGGTTTCAATCTTTGAGAAAACCTCCTACTTCTTCACCCCAACGGCAGTTGATACAGAAGGCGACAGCCTCACCTTTAGTATTACCAATAAGCCAAGTTGGTTGAGCTTTGATAGCAGCACTGGAACACTCAGTGGTACCGCCAGTAACAGCGATGTGGGCGTGCACAGCAATATTGTGATCAGTGTCAGCGATGGCATGGATACCGTCAGCCTGCCAGCCTTTAACTTAACTGTGGTAAACGTTAATGACGCCCCAACGATTGGAGGTGTTCCTGCATTAAATGTTGATCAAGATGCACCGTACAGCTTTATCCCAACAGCGAATGACATTGATGGTGACAGCTTAACCTTTAGCATCAGCAATAAGCCAAGTTGGGCGAG
>NZ_PNDT01000168.1:0-11877 GCF_005886375.1 Pseudoalteromonas sp. S1727 | reverse complement strand
ACCGCTTTCAAATAATGGCGCGGTAACGAATGCATCACGTAATTCATCATTACGCATGGTTTTATAACTTCTGATATCCGCTGAGAACATAAAGTCCATAATTGCCCCTTTGTATAATTTGTTTATACATCTTAAAAAATTAAAATAATAATGGCTTAGCGAGCCATCCAACCGCCATCAACTAACATCACATGTCCATTAACATAATTGGCTGCATTGCTTGATAAAAATACGGTAGCACCGGCAAGATCTTCAGGTTTACCCCAAACACCACTTGGAATTCGCGCCGTAATACTTTGATGACGCTCTTTGTCTTGGCGAAGGTTATACGTGTTATCAGTTTCAAAATAACCTGGTGCAATAGCATTCACTTGAATGTTGCTAGCCGCCCATTCATTTGCTAAAGCTTTAGTTAACTGCGCTACACCACCTTTACTTGCGGCATAAGCTGGAACAGTAATACCGCCAGAAAAACTTAATAATGATGCAATATTGATAATTTTACCCGAGCCTTGTTTAAGCATGTGCTTACCGGCTTCACGACAGAATTTGAACACACCATTTAAGTTAGTATTGATAACTTCATTCCAATCTTCATCAGAGAATTCATGTGCTGGCGCACGTTTAATAGTGCCTGCGTTATTCACTAGAATATCAATTCGTCCAAATTCGCTAATAGTATCTGCAATTGCCTGCTTGATTTGTTCGCCATCACCTTGATCACAGCCAAGCGCCAGGCACGAAACACCCTTGTCTTTTAGTAAAGAGATTGTCGCTTCAACATTCTCAACCTTTGAACCAATTGCAACGACTGTTGCACCTGCTTCACCTAAAGCAACCGCCATAGCTTGGCCCAAACCACGGCTAGCACCAGTAACAATTGCAACCTTATTTTCTAAACCAAACTGTTCTTGCAAATATGTGTTCATTTTAAAACTCCTATAAACAGCTTAATTCTTAAATTAAGCCTAAAAGTTGAGGTAAGAATTCACTGATCGAAGGGAAGATAGTGACTAAAACAAGTGCAACGACCATTGCCGCATACAAAGGTAAAATAGGCTTAACTATTTCACTAATAGAAACCTTACCTATACTGCAGCCGACGAATAACACGCTACCTACAGGTGGTGTGCACAGGCCGATTGATAAATTTAGAATCATCATGATGCCAAAGTGTAAGGGCGATATCCCTAGAGACTCAGCAACAGGTAAAAAGATTGGGGTGAAAATGAGTACCGCTGGGGTCATATCCATAAATGTACCAATCAATAACAACGTAATATTAATTATTAATAGGATAATTAATGGGTTCTCTGACAAGGCTAATAATGTCTGACTAATAGTTTGTGGGATCAATTCGTAAGACATTAACCAAGACATTGCGGAAGATGCACCGATCAATAGCATCACAATAGCTGTTGTATTAACGGCTTTAAGTAAAATTGGATACAGATCTTTATAATTAAGTTCTTTATAAAAATACAGAGAAATAACCAATGAATAGAGTACAGCTATTGCACCCGCTTCTGTTGGTGTGAAAAAGCCACCAATAATGCCACCGATTATCAAGAAAATTAGAAATAAACTAGGAACGGCACCAAAAAGCGAAGGCCAAAATGGACCAATTGACTCTTTAGATAACGGCTGAATATTTTTACGTTTAACGTAAATAGCAGCACCTATGATTAATAAGAGCGTGACCAATAATCCAGGTAAGTAACCGGCAATAAATAAGGCTGCTATTGACACCCCTCCACTAGCCAGTGAATAGATGATCAAAATATTACTAGGCGGAATAAGCATCCCTGTAGTCGCAGCGGTTACAGTTACAGCGGTGCTAAAAGGTTTATCGTAGCCTTCTTTTTTCATTGCCGGGATCATAAAGCCGCCAATTGCTGAGGTAGCAGCAACAGCAGACCCCGAAATTGATCCAAACAATGCGCATGAAATCACGTTAACAAATGCCAATCCACCAGGAAGGCGTCCGACTAAGACTTTAGCAAATTCAATTAATCTTAATGCAATACCGCCTTGCCCCATGATATACCCAGATAAAATAAAGTATGGGATAGCTAATAAAGCAAAACTATCAATACCAGCTGTTAACCTCTGTGCGATAGTAGTCAGTGCAGGTAGTGTGTCTATTGTTGCTAACATAGTAACTAATGTAGCGAAGATAATAGCCAGTGCTATAGGTAAATTAATTAGCAATAGCAGTGCAAAAACACCAAATAAAATCATGCTCGTCATATGATGTCCTCCTGCTCTATTGAATGATTTGGGGCATTAAAAAAGAAATAGATGCTATAGAGTAAAAAAAGCAATCCACTAAGAGGCAGTACGAGGTATACAGCTGCCATTGGTACATTTAATACCGCCGAGTGTTGGCCTAATGTCCAAGTTAGAAGTACTAAATTCAAACCACCAATTATCAATACAGTGATCGCAAATATAGCGACCAATAGACAACATAGTTGAAAAACGATTTTGGCTTTCGCTACTGATAAATTCCTTACAATTAAGTCAAACCCTAGGTGACTATGCTCTCTATACGCGTAAGCCCCACCTAGCAAACTTATCCAAATAAGTAAAAACCTAGCTACTTCCTCAGTAAAAGAACTTGGCTGCGGTAACACAAACCGCGTTAAAACTTGCCAAGTAACATCTACAACTAATAAAGTCAGCATAATGGCTAATAAAACCCGTAAAGAACGGTCAATTGTGTGTAAGACGTGTTCAAACTGTTTCACTCTGATTCTCCCATAGCTTTAATACTGTCAACGAGAGGCTCGAGCATAGTGCCTTCCAATGAATCATAAATTGAGCTTACGCTGTCTTGAAACAGGGTTTTATCTGCAGTAATAATTTCAACACCTGCTTCTTCTACTTTCTGTAAAGACATCTCAGTCGATTCTGCCCAAAGTACTTTTTGATACTCAGTTGCTTCATGCATAGCTTGACTTAACCATTGCTGTTCTTGAGGCTTTAGCTTGTCCCACACTTTAGTGCCAATAACGATTACGTCTGGAATAGAGGTATGCTCATCTAATAAATAATATTTACTCACCTCATAGTGCTTTGAATAATAGAAACTAGGGGGATTATTTTCTGCACCTCCAACAATACCTTGTTGTAACGCTGTATAGAGCTCACCCCAGCTTACTGGCGTTGCTGCACCGCCCATCGTATTGACCATATCAACGGCGGTTTGGCTACTCATCACACGAATTTTCAACCCGTTTAAATCTGCTGGGCTTTCAACTTTTCGTTTTGTGGTATAGAAACTACGGCTGCCTGCATCAAAATAACCTAAACCTTTGATCAGAAATGGAGTACCCGCGTTTAATAAGTCTCGACCAATATCACTATCTAATGTCTTCCAATAATGCGCATGATCATTAAATAAGTAAGGAAGGCTAAATACCTTCATTTGCGGAACGAATGCTTCAAGTGAGCTGGCAGAAACCTTTGTCATCCCCATACTGCCAATCTGTAAAAGTTCAAGTACTTCGCGTTCGGTACCAACTTGTGCAGAAGGATAAATAATTAACTCCATCGTTCCACCTGAAAGCTGCTGGAGTACTTCATTCATGTGAACGAGTGATTTATGAACCGGATGTTGAGTATCTAAATGATGAGCCAACCGAATTGATGTATGTCTTTCATCACTTTTATTACATGCTGATAAAACGAGGCAAGATACTGTAATCATAAAGAGTTTAATAAAAGTACGCATATACATCATACCCCCTCACCCATAAGCGGAATACTTCGGTTTATAATTGCACCTTTATGCATAATTACAGTACTAGCGCATTGCTGCCCAGCCTTAATACACGCTTGAACACTTTTGCCTTGTAATTTTGCTGCAAGGTATGCGCCATTGAATGAATCGCCTGCTGCTGTAGTATCAACAGGTGTTAGAACCGATTTTAATGGATAAAATAAACGCTGGTTGTCTTTGTATAAATGACAACCATGGTGTCCATTTTTAACAACAATCTCGCCCACACCTGCATCAGCCCAACGATCGATACACTCTTCAGCCGTATGATCGCCATAGAGAGTTTTCTCATCATCAAAACTAATAAGGGCAATATCCGTTAAGGACATCATCTTAGTAAACACCTGTATCGCAGTGCTTACATCCATCCAATTACGCGCACGATAATTATTATCGAAAACAACTAAACCACCATTTTTTCGATACTGTGATAAGCAGTTGAATAAAGCAATTAGATCATCTTGAGGGTAAAGAGATAATGTAATTCCACTAAGGAACACCATGTCGTATTGTTTTATTTCATTCAAAACTTCTGGAAAGTCTGTCAATAAAGTTCTGGCTGGCGCATTTTGACGCCAATAATGAAAATAACGTTCACCATTGTCATCATTATTTATTATGTACAAACCAGGTAACTGACCATTTTTGATTCTAACATGCTCAATGCCGATCCCTTCTTCTTGCCATGCTTCCAGCATAACCTTGCTATAATGATCATTACCTAAAGCCGTAAAATAATCGGCGTTACCGTGGCAGCGGCATAAATAAATAGCAGTATTTAAAGTATCCCCACCAAAACCAATTTTAAACTGATCAGCGGCTTGCTGACTCAACTCAACCATGCATTCACCTAATACTGCTACTTTCACAATTCACCTTTAGATTTAATTCACATAAGCTGCTTTTTAATAAAATCATTGCTATTTACTACCCACCGACAGAAGAAAACGTATTAGTGTGTGGAAGTGAATGATTTTAACTACAGGTTGCGTGATTGTAAATGATTATATTGAGCGATATTGACCGAATGTTTTATATTTGTCAAATATGAGACATTTTCCGATAAGATTAATCGACGATTAAGCAGGCCGAAATAATAAAAGCACATAAAAAATAGGCAATTACTTATAATTATTGAGCGACCCTTATAACTAAAAGAAACAATTATCGTCAAAAAATGTCTTTTACAATCAAATTGTGTATAATTAAGTTTCAATTAATGACTGGATGATCTATCGATAAATATGAATAACTCCCTTGGAAAAACTGAGAATGATGAGCAAGCGCTACCAATGCTCGAAAAGCACAGACAACAACTAATCATAGACATTTTAGAACAAAGTCAATTTGCTAGCGTTCGAAGTTTGACTCAGCAGCTCAATGCTTCCGAGGCGACAATTCGACGCGATATCACTAAAATGTCTAAGCGAGGTGAAATCACTAAGATAAGAGGAGGTGCAGAAGCAATAAATGGCGAGAAAACCAAAAAACAAATCTCAAGCACCTCGTTTAGTGTCGATAAAACCAAGCGAGAAAAAACCAAAAAGCTGATTGCTCGACGCGCAGTGTCGTTGTGTTCGGAAGGTGATTCAATAATTATCAATGGCGGTAGTTCTACTTACATGATGGGTGAATACCTTTGTAAACTGCAGCTAAATATACTTACAAACTCGTTTGTTCTAGCAAATTACCTAACAGAAAATAGCGATAATCAGGTTTCACTCCCTGGTGGAGAAATATATCGAGAGCAAGGGATAATCTTGAGCTCTTATGAAAGCGATACGACTGAAAATTATCGTGGCTCAATGATGTTTATGGGAACCCCTGGTCTTGGTGAATTTGGCGTAATGGAATCAGATCCACTACTTATCCGCTCAGAACAAAAGTTAAAAAGACAAACGGAAAAACTAGTTATCCTAGCTGACAGTACCAAGCTAGGCCAACATAGTAATTTTATATTTTGCCCACTGTCTGAAGTGGATATTTTAATCACTGATTCAAATGCCGAGCCGGCACTGATTCAAAAGTTTGAAAGTCAAAATATTGAAGTATTAATTGTTGATGCTATCGATTAATACTCATTATCTATAATGGGGAAGTACTCGTTATTCTTTTACTTAATAACGAGTCCCCTGAATTAATACCAAAAAACACGCTCAAACCCCGTCTTTCTGACATAGTCTTTATTTTTTGCATTATCTACTACAACGACTTCCAAAGCATCGTTTGCTAAAGAAGCATCATTAAATAAAGGGTCATCCACAAATGCTTTATCGGGTACTTTCACTGGGTAGCCTTCACGTTGTAAATATCTATAATATGTGTGGATTTTAACATCCCCCATATTAAAGCATTCAGCTGAATAATCGGCCCAATTTGTATTTGTTGCTAGAATAACCAACTTCTTATATTCAGATAAACTAATTAAATCGCGTTCTAATAATGCCGCAGTGAAGCCTTTCGCAGCCTCACTATAGTTTGCGGTATTCAATACCACCAAGTCACATAAGCGAATACTCTGTCTTAGTGTTAGAATTGCTTGTGCAGGAACAAGCTGCTCATCAATTAAGCCAAGGGTTAATCTTTTGGCTGTATTAAAGATCTGCTCTTCAGGATTTGAAATATCACGTAGTAACTTGAGCGTACCAACAAGCAATTGATAAGAATGCTCATACGTCTTATTTTTTTTCTCCCATTCAGTAACTAACGCTTTGAAAGCAATAGGCTCACATAACTCCTGCATTGTTAAAAACCAAAGATCATGACCACTTTTAGTTAAAGTACCATCAATATCAAAAATATGACTAAGCAAAACTGATGCGCTCCTATCCGTAATTCAAACGTACAAATTCAGTTACATTTGCACTCGCAACAAAGTAGCTATTGTATCAACCCCTGCCATCATTACAACAAAATAAGTCAAAACCAAACATAATCAATCACAACATTGATCGCATGGAAAAATTGCTACACCTCATATTAATGAGCGGAGAAAAGTAAATGTAAAAGCCTTCTCTTTGGAGCTTTTACATTTACATAAAAAACAACTGATTAAAGAAACTTATTATAGTACTCAACTTGCTCTTTAGAGCCAATGGCGACAGGTACTCGTTGATGTAAAGAGGTTGGCTGAATGTCTAAGATTGATCGTCCTAAACTGGATGCTTGCCCGCCACTATTTTCAACCAACAAAGCGAGCGGATTAGCTTCATAAAGCAGCCTAATTTTTCCATTTTCATTGCCACTTCTTGAATCTTGAGGGTATAAAAATAGCCCACCACGACTGATCACACGATGGATATCACCGACCATAGCTGCATTCCATCGCATTGACGAGCCGGCATATTCATCACTCTTATATAAAATTTCGTTAAAGTAGGATTGTATACTGTCAGACCAGTAGCGGTAATTGGCTAAATTAACGGCAAATTCTTTTGTTTTTAATGGTATATCAAAGCTATTTTCTGTAAGTAGGTAGCCACCATGTGTTGAGTCCAGTGTGTAACAACGTGTAGGTCCGCCAGTTGTCATCACAAGCAAAGTTGACGCTCCATAAAGCACATATCCTGCACACAACTGTTGATTACCTGGTTGAGCAAACTGGAGTTCACTATCATCAGGTACATCATTTCGAGCCTTATAGATTGTAAAGATAGTCCCTATTTGGCCATTAATATCAACATTAGAAGAGCCATCAAGTGGATCAAAGGCGACAATATAAGGAGCGTTTGGCGTACCAGCTACCACAAAGTCCTCCTCTTCAGATGCAATTGCTCTTACTGAATCATCATCTAAAAGCATATCTTTGAGCAGTTGATTAGCCAAAACATCTAGCTTTTTCTGAACCTCACCTTGAATGTTTTCATCCAATGTAGAGCCGAGTACACCTGCTAATGCGCCTTGGCTAACCCGAAATGAAATTTCTTTCGATGCAGCAAGAACTGTTCTTATAAGCATGATCAACTCAAGTTCAACATTATCTCTCTTTAGTACAGGTATTAATCTTTGCAATTTAATTTCCTAGATTTTTATCATGATCTTTTAACGTCGCTGATCGCCTGCAATTCAAGCACATGGACCAAAACGCTTCCTAGCTATTAACCAGCTAAACAATATACTCCGCCGTCATTTATGTGTATATTGACAATAAATAAACAAACTGTTTCGAAACAAGACATAATTAAGGTTGCTTTATGATTGGTGCATCTGAACTTGCTATTTTTGCTGCTGTTGTTGAGGAAAGCTCATTCAGTCAAGCAGCATTAAAAATTGGTTTGTCAAAAACAGTGGTAAGCAAAAAAGTCTCTGCGTTAGAGCAAGAATTAAATACCCAACTACTTTACAGAACAACAAGAAAGCTGAGCCTAACTGATGCAGGAAAACTTTTATACAAGCATGCAAAAGGAATTAACCAGCAAGCAAATGATGCATTCACAGCAATTAATGAGCTTTCTCAAGAAGTCTCTGGTCATATTATTATGTCAGTCCCCACAATTTCAGGGGAGTTACTTTTAGCTGATTTAGTTGCTAAATTTTGTAAAAAATACCCTAAAGTTAGCATTGAATTAAGGCTTGAAAATAAACTGGTAGATTTAGTTGAAGAAGGGGTGGATTTAGCTATAAGAACGGCTGAACTTGCTGACTCATCACTAATAGCAGTGCCATTATTACAATCAAGTTGGGTTGTTTGTTGCTCTCCTGAATATCTAAACTCTACAAACCCACTTAAAGAGATCGACGACCTAAAAATGCACAACTGCCTTTGCTATGATTTACAGGCAAACGGTGGCAATGAATGGCGTTTTACTAAAGGCGAGCAACAGAAGTCAATTCTCGTCAAAGGAAGCATGTCATCAAACAATGCCCTTTCATTAAAAAAAGCAGCTCTGAACGATATGGGTGTAATTTACGTTCCAAAATGCAGTGTGTATGAAGAACTACGAGATGGCTCACTTGTACAAGTATTACAGCAGTATAAAGCGCGCTCATTAGGCGTATTTGCTATTTACCCTTACACTCGGCACAAACCAGAAAAAATTACCTTATTGATTGAAAACATAAAACAAGCCTATCGCTCACTTGAGCACATATTTAATTAACGCAATACGAATTGCAAAGTAGCGTATTGAAGCGCAAGTAAATACCGTTCGCCTCAACTCTCTTCCTCAAAGCCACGCTTGACATTTAACACGCCATTAACCAGTATAAGCAAAGCCAATCATAATGAGTCACATAAAGTCATACAGATTGACACTTATCTTACATAAACACACACAATTTTAGGTAACAATTATTATGTTTAAAAATGATCAATACTCCCATTATCCACCTGCTTCAACGAATCTAGCAGTAGCTGGCTAGTCACCCAAAAGTACATTTCTAGGTGAGTCTCCCATAGAAACGAACTATAAAACTGCGATAAGCACCATCTTTGAATTTATGCAAACTTTATAGCCATGTTCGCATAAAAATAGCATTCTCAGGGCAGGAATGAATATGGATTTAAGCTTTAGAAAAAAAATAATACTTAGCGTTATTACACCTATTATTGTGATTATTACTACATTTGTAATTCTCACTTATCATAACTCAATGGATACTTTTGAAAACGATTTAAGCCAGTATCAAATTGATATTAAAAAGGCAAAACGTGCTCATTTAAAAAGCTTAGTTAGCCTCGCGATTAACACCATAGAAAAACCTGTTTCTGAAGGTAATTTAGATCAGGCTATAGATATAATAAACACCCTCAAATTTGATACTTCAAACTACTTCTTCATCATGACATTAGATGGAACTGCACTCGCAAATGGCAGAAACCCAGCTATTAGAGGGAAAGATTTTAGCAACAATAAAAGCGTGCTAAATCAAATCGAAGCGGTTACAAAAAAAGATGGTTATTTAACTTATCTTTCAGGCCGCCCAGGCGATGACTCTGGCGTTCATGAAAAAATGGCTTACTTGGAAATGATCCCAAATACTAACTGGTATATAGGAACTGGCTTTTATATCGATGAAATTGCGCACACAATAAAAGAAAAACAAAGCAAAGGAGAAGAAGAACTTAATAATTTAATTAGAAACTTAATATTAATTTCACTGAGCTTATTACTAATTGTAGTTATGCTTGCTTTTGCCTTTGTTAAACGTTTATACGCTGTAATTGGTGGTGAACCTTATGAAATAGAATCAGTTGTACAAAGGATTGCATCTGGGGATTTTACATCAATAAAAAGAGATAACATTGAACCTATCGGTATATATGGTGCAGTTTACGAAATGGTAAACAAACTGCAGAGTATAATTTCAGATATTAATAATGCTACACACTCACTTAATACCTCAGCAGACAAAATGATAGAAAGTGCGCATCACGTTAAACTTGATTCACAGACGCAAATGGAACAACTTGAGCAAACAGCGACAGCAATGAATGAAATGACATTTACTGCTGAAGAAGTCGCTCGTAACGCGCTTGATGCAGCTAATGCAACACAAAGCGCGAATGAAAACGCGGATCAAGGCAATGAAATTGTCTCAAGTATGAATCAGAGTATTACATGCTTGCTAGCTGGTATGGAGCAAGTACAACAGGTTATTACTGAGCTTGAAGTCAAAACGGTAGGGATTGGCAGTATTCTAGATGTCATTCGTGGCATTTCAGAACAAACAAATTTACTTGCTCTTAATGCAGCAATAGAAGCCGCAAGAGCTGGTGAACAAGGGAGAGGCTTTGCAGTGGTAGCCGATGAAGTTAGACACTTAGCTACTAGAACACAACAAAGTACCGAAGAAATTCAACAAATGATTTCGCAGCTACAAAATGCTGCTCAGCAATCTGTTTCACTCATGAAAAAAAATATGCAAGACGCTCAATCGACAGCACAAAAATCCACGACTGCAAGTCAAGCTCTTGAGGGGATTAGAGAATCCATCATATTCATTGAAAGCATGAGCACACAGATAGCGGCTGCAGCTGAAGAACAGACAAACGTAGCGTCCGATATCAATCAGAGTATCGTATCAATAAGAGACTTAGCCAATAAAACAGCGATTAGTTCTGATGGCACAGTAGAAAATGCAAACGAACTATCAATGATATCTAATGAGCTACAACAAGCCGTTAAAATATTTAAATTAGACTAGGTGCTTTACTATCTCAAGCGGACTACCTTGCAATTAATTTGCTAAAACAAACATTTTCTAGCTGTCATTAAACTTTAAGTTTAACGACAGCTAACTCCATATATTGGCTTAGGAATTATATATAACATCACATTGCTTAAGGTGTTCTTCCACCAGTTTCAGCTTTTGTAATTTTTTAGGGTAAGGAGGTAAGTAAATTTTCTTAACATTTACGAGCCGAAGTTCGATTCTCATCGAGGCAGAAGAAGACATGCTACATCGTCTAAATCCAGACCCTATAAAAAATAAGCAACCGTGCACCTACGATCTCTTAGTGTAACTTCAGAAAATATTGACCAATATCATGATTGACAATAGCTTCATAACAAAACAGCCCCTAACCACCCCTGTGGCGCAAAAAAAAAACCAAACCCAACCCAAACATTAAAATAAACAAAAAAACACCTTACAAGCTCACAGGGGAGTTATTTGGTTGTCACATTGAGTTCTTCAATGATTAATTATAATCATGCGCAGTTGTTATTAAATTCATAAATAACATCGAAGACTACTTACAAAATCAAGATATGGCACCGGAAACTCTCAATCATTCCAAGTCAAATTTCACACTATAAATCACGACAAGGCGATGACTTATTTTTCAGATAGAAACGCATTTTAGATTTCATGTATAACAAGAATGCAAATTGCTGGCCTAATCAGCAGGATCTAAAAATACAAAAGTGCACACAAATCTAATTGGGGGCACTTTTCGTAAAATGCCCCCACTGGGAAAAAACATGGAAACTGCCCCCAATTAATAGGGGCAAAAATTAATATTTTTTAACAACGTCTTTTTTCGCATTTAATTTAAAAAAAACTGCCCCCAAGTGGGGGCGTTTTTTAGTAAACTGCCCCCAATTAATAGGGGCAGTGTATAAAACCCTACTTTTGCAAACTGCACGTGG
>NZ_PNDT01000167.1:0-2352 GCF_005886375.1 Pseudoalteromonas sp. S1727 | reverse complement strand
GATGATGCGGCCCGCAGAGGGCACAATTAAGCCAGCGAAAGTGTTTATTATCGGCGCAGGAGTGGCGGGGTTACAAGCTATTGCGACGGCAAAACGTTTAGGTGCGGCGGTGACCGCCTTTGATACACGCTCAGTGGTTGCAGAGCAAGTACGTTCGTTAGGTGCAAAGTTCTTAGACATTGATTTAGGTGAAACGGGTCAAACAGCCCAAGGGTATGCGCAAGCACTTAGCCCAGAGCAAATGGCAAAACAACAAGCGGCGCAAGCGCAGTGTATTGCACAATCAGACATTGTTATCACGACAGCACAATTGTTTGGTCGAAAACCGCCGGTGTTAATCAATCATGACACCATTAAACAAATGAAAGCGGGCTCAGTGATTGTGGATATGGCAGCCGAAAGTGGTGGCAATGTTGCAGGGTCTGTTGCGGGTGACACCACAGTGATTGAGGGAGTAAAAATCATCGGCACGGGGAATTGGTCAAACGAAGTGGCGCTCAATGCCTCACAAATGTACGCCAATAACTTGTTTAACCTAGTCAGTGAATTTTGGCAAAAAGACAGCAACACCTATGCGATAGATTTAGAGGACGACATTCAAAAGAGTGCCGTTATTACGCATCAAGGTCACATTACAAATCAGACAATCAGTGAGTTACGCGCGCAACAAGACACGCATGCAATGGAGCAAGCATCATGACCGGTATCTACCTTTTATTCATCTTAATGTTATCTATTTTTGTGGGCTTTGAGCTTATTCGTAAAGTACCGGCCACCTTGCATACGCCACTGATGTCAGGTGCGAATGCGATATCGGGTATTACCGTGATTGGCGCCTTGAGTTTAGCGGGCGGCGAATCACATCAGTTAGCGACCTGGTTAGGCGCACTGGCGGTGATGTTGGCGACGGTGAATGTGGTGGGGGGTTACTTAGTGACAGACCGCATGCTTGCCATGTTTAAAAAGCGCTAGGAGAAAGTGATGAGCGATTTTTCAATATTAATTAACGCCACGTATGTGGTGTGTGCACTGTTGTTTATTTTTGGTTTAAAACTGTTGAGCCATCCTTCTACTGCACGAAAAGGGAACTTGTTATCGGGCTTAGCGATGTTAATCGCCGTGGTGGTGACGTTACTTGATAAGCAGATAATCTCGTTTGAGTTTATTTTAGGGGCGATTATTGTGGGCTCAGCAATCGGGGTGATTGCAGCGAAGAAAGTTGAGATGACCTCGATGCCCGAGTTGGTGTCGTTGTTTAATGGTGTGGGTGGTTTAGCGAGTTTAGCGGTGGCGTATGCGGCCATAGTGAATGATGCGTCTGCCAGTGTATTTGTTCTGATAGTGAGCTTTTTAGCATTGCTTATAGGTGCTGTAACGTTCTCAGGCAGTGTGGTTGCGTGGGCGAAGTTAAGTGAACGCATTGTGGGTCGTCCGATTGTTTTTAAAGGACAAGCGATTGCGAATGTTGTACTTATTCTAGCGATAGCGGCATCAGGTTATTTATTAGTGACAGAGCCGGCGATAACGACGTGGCACTATGTGGCCATTGGTTTGGCGCTATTAATGGGGGTGATGTTAGTACTGCCCATTGGTGGTGCGGATATGCCGGTGGTGATTTCATTGCTGAACAGTTACTCGGGGTTAGCAGCGTGTGCGGCGGGCTTTGCACTGGAGAACAACTTACTGATTGTGGCCGGTGCGTTGGTGGGAGCCAGCGGTATCATTTTAACGAACATCATGTGTAAAGCGATGAACCGTTCATTAGTGAATGTACTGACGTCAGGCTTTCAAAAAGTGCACACGAATGAAATGAAAATCGAGGGTGAAATTAAACCATTAAGCCCAGATGATGCCTTTTATGTACTAGAAGCGGCGCAATCAGTCTTGGTCATCCCGGGTTACGGTATGGCAGTGGCACAAGCGCAACACACGATGAAAGAGTTGCAAGCGTTGTTGGAAAACAAGGGTGCTGAGGTTGCGTATGCGATCCATCCGGTAGCAGGGCGAATGCCGGGGCACATGAATGTACTGCTAGCCGAGGCGGATGTGTCGTACGAACAGCTATTTGAAATGGATGAAATCAACCCACGTATAGAAGGATTTGATGTGGCGATAGTGATAGGTGCGAATGACGTAGTCAACCCAGCGGCAAGGGAGATGGTTGGGAGTCCGATTTATGGTATGCCGGTGATAAACGCGGATTTAGCGAAGAACGTGTTTGTACTCAAGCGTGGAATGGCGACAGGGTTTGCGGGTGTTGATAACCCGTTATTCTTTAAGCCGAATTGTCGAATGATATTTGGTGATGCAAAAGAAACATTGAATAGTCTTGTGCGTCAATTTGCTGATTAA